>CALHBQ010000359.1 GCA_937930815.1 uncultured Saprospiraceae bacterium
GCCTGTAAATCAATGTCTAAATCACTAATTACATTTTGTAATAGTGCGTCTTTAAAATGGGTGTTTAGAAAGTCGTTTCCTCCATTTCGAAACAGCAAACGTTTAAATTTCTGATTGTCAGAATTTGGGAAAATAGGATAGTCTAATTCTTTCAAACCATATTCATTTCTAAAATAGATTTTGAATGATTTTTGAGGATAGGCAGTACTTCCATTGCCATGCATTCTGATTCCTCCATCTGTTTCGAAACCTAATTTGCCATCATTCTCAAAGTAAGAAATATGAACATCTCGCTCCCAATCACTGCCTTCATTGAGATAATTTCCTTCGGGGAAATGGATGAATCCGTTTTCTGCAAATCTTTTACCTGGGGCATAAATTCCATTTTCAAAACCGAATAAATTGAGACTATCTGTTGTAATAAACGCCAAAGGGAAACTATATCTCGACTCAAAATTTGGTTCTATAAAATAATTTTTTGTAACGATTGGAGTTTGTATTTCTCCATTTTCAAAAGCGGCAAATCTTATTACAAAACTGGTTTGAACCTTCTCAGGTTCTTGCCAAACAAAATCATCTAAAACTGGTGAGCCAGAAAGTGGAGTAGTAGGAATTTTACTAAAAATGTACTCATTATCAGCTTTAGAAATTACGGAAATAGGATCAGTGTAAACTAAACTTTGAGGAGTTGGTGAGCGTCCATTTGTTGTGTAGAAAATTTTGTAATTTGGATTTGAAGAGGAAAGTTCCAGTTTAAAATCATTGGCATAAAAACCTGATGGATGGGAGCAATTTAGTGCATTGTTTATTTGGTTTGAGGCGTTTGGAGTGGGTGAATCAGTGATTTCGAAATTGGAATTTCCGTTCAAAACTCGTGCATAGGATTGATTTTCAAGTAACTCAACCGGGTCAATCAAATCGAGTGTTTGGCCTTGGTCGTTTGATAGAATTAATGTTTCGCCTGATGTCTTAATCTTAAAATTTGTATGGTATTCATTTCCAAATACAGCGTTTTTACCAGATGCAAATATCAATAAGAAACCATTTGCAGCAATTTCAATATTTGGAAAAATCCATTTTCTAAGTTCATTCTCGTCATCTGACAAACTGTAATTAAGTAGATTGATTGGAATAGAATTATTATTATAAATTTCAATCCAATCATGGTATTCTCCGTCAGTACCTTGTATTATTGAATTGTTCTCAGAACAAAATTCATTGATAACAATCTCTTGCGAAATAGCAAGATTGGCAAACAATAATATAGAAATAGATAGGTAATAAATTTTCATGAACTAAATATATAGTTTTTCAAAAGAACTCAATGTCAGCCGTTCTTGCGATTGAAATTCATTACAAAATTTTTACAATTGAAATCTAAAAGAAGAACAACCAACCCTTTAATTTTCTAACTTAAAAATAGTATGTTTGATTTTATTTAAAACCTAAAATACTATTGATGAAACCAGTCATTCTCCTTGACGCAGGCCATGGCGGCCTTGACTTCTCTGCAAAATATACAACCAAACCTTCACTCGGAAAAAGAATAGAATTTCGAGAACTTGAACTTCACGACAATGGCTGGTTTTATGAGGGCGTCGGCAATCGAGCTTTGGCCTGGCAATTTGCCTCTCGTGCAATTAATGAAGGATTTCCAGTAAGTTTTGTGATGGATACCGTAAAAGATACGCCGCTTTATTTTAGAACATTAGCGGCCAATAAAATTTACAAAAATCATAGAAACTCATTCCTTATTTCCTTTCATAGCAATGCAGGTGGCGGTAAAGGATGGGAAATTTTTACCTCAAGAGGAAACACCAAAAGCGATATTTTAGCTACGGAAATTTACGAAGCAACCAGAGCTAAAATGGATAGAGTTTATCGGACGGATTGGTCAGATGGGGATGCTGACAAGGAAAAGAATTTTTACGTGCTAAAGAAAACGAATTGTCCTGCCGTCCTTATCGAACATGGTTTTTTTGATAATAAAAAGGAGGTTCAAGACTTGGTGAATATGAAAATATTGAGTGAGTTCTCAGATGCAACTTGGGACGGAGTGAAGAATTATATGCGTCGATTAAATATCGTCTAATAATTCCTCACAACGATTTCTGAGATTTTTCCTCTTTTCGATACCTTAGAATTGATGACCCGATTGGCTGCTACTCTTTTGATATTGTAATTTTTGTACAAATCATCAAAGAAAGAATCTTCTTTGTTTTCGTTTTTAGGATCTGAATTGGAAAGCATGACAAAGTTTCCTTTTTTGTCTAAATTTTCGAACACTTGAGCCAACTCTAATTGAAGCGGGTCTCCAAAATTCTTTTCTGAATAATTGGTAAAACTGGCTGTTTTACTAATTGGTCGATATGGCGGATCAAAATAAATGAAAGAAGTTTTCTTTATTTCCTTTTCAATATTACTAAAACTGGAAACCTCAATATCTGCAATCGACAATATTTTAGAAGTCTGCTTTAAATTAGGTTCGTTTAAGATTTTAGGATTGTGTTGCTTTTTATAAACACCAGAAGGTGTGTTAAATTCTCCTTTTTGATTGACCCGATATAAACCATTAAAACAGGTCTTATTCAAAAAGATAAGTTGAGCTGCTCTTGGAATCCAATTTTCATTGTACCTATTGTAGTCAATCTGAAATCGTTGATGATTGTAGTTGGTTCTGAATTCGTAATAGTATTCTTTTTGGCGGTCAATGGTCAAGGCCAAATATTCAGAAGAGTATCTTTCCAAAAACTCCATCATCAAATCCACATCTTTTTGTACCACTTTATAGGTCAAAACTAATTCTCTATTGATGTCAAATAGTTTGGCTGACTTCAAATTGAATTGCTGCGCAATGTCAAAAAACACCGCTCCGCCACCCAAAAACGGCTCGCAGTAATGTTGAATGGTTTCCTTTTTTAATTCTTTTGGATATAGTTTTTGGAAGGTTGACAATAATTGCGACTTGCCTCCAACCCATTTCAGGAATGGTTTGGCAGTTTTCTCCTTATCTTTTTTTTCTTTCTTTGACACAGTACGCAATTTGAGGCGTAAAAATAACGGCAATAATGGCAATTTATAAATACCAGCCTAAAATCTTTGCAGTTTAATCTCAGGGGTTAATTTTACGGCCTGTAATCAATATTGGTTTACGCTCCTCAACAAAAAATTATGAAGAATCGAGTTTTTATAGAAAAGGTTATTCCAGAGATTAATGGTGGTCGATATTTTATAAAAAGGACTATTGGCGGTGGCGTCGTTGTTTCTGCAAATATTTTTGCGGATGGACACCTAAACATAAGAGCAAGTTTATGTTATAAACACGAATCAGACGATTTTTGGAGTAATGTCGCAATGAAACCCCTTGGAGAAGACCGTTGGAAGGCTCGTTTTGACACAACAAAAACTGGATTTTACTCTTATAAAATTCAAGCTTGGGTGGATCGGTTGACTTTTTGGCAAAAATCTTTCAAAGAAAAAAATAAAGAAGGTGCGCCGCTAAAAGGTGAAATTGAGTACGCTGTTTTGCTATTAAAAGAATTGGCAGAAGTCATTTCTGATAAGAAAAATCAACCTTTAATTGATGCCTACCAATTTTTCGAAAGTGATAAGTCCGAAACTGAAAAAATAACCTTTGCGTTAAGCAAAGAATTCACCGATTTAGGTCGGAAGTTTCCTTTTGTTAAACACGAAACAGTTTATGACAAAAACCTTAGAGTTAGAGTAGGGGAGCATCGTGAATTATTTACGACTTACTATCAGCTATTTCCGCGCTCGACCAGTCCTGATGAAGGAAAGCATGGAACTTTGAAAGATGTGCAAAATTTGTTGCCTCGAATCAAAGAAATGGGTTTTGATGTGCTCTACATGCCGCCGATTCATCCAATCGGAAAGACAAAAAGGATAGGAAAAAATTTCAATCCAGTTGCAAAAGAAGGGGAGCCAGGTTCCCCATGGGCGATTGGAGATGAAACAGGAGGTCACTATGCCATTCATCCAGAATTGGGTGAAATGAAAGATTTTGAAAGCCTATTGAAAACAGGAAAAGAAATAGGAGTTGACATCGCAATGGATTTGGCATTTCAATGTTCCAACGATCATAAATGGATAAAAGAGCATCCAGAATGGTTTGATATTCGACCTGATGGTTCGATTCCTTGTATTGAAAGTCCGCCGCTTAAATATCGAGATGTCGTTGACTTTAATTTTGAAACAGATGATTGGGAAAATCTATGGAATGAACTTCGAAGTGTCGTTTTGTTTTGGTTAGAAAAAGGTGTGAAATTTTTTAGAGCATCAGTTCCACATACCAAACCGCTTCCGTTTTGGGAATGGTTGATTGCGGAAGTTCATAAAGTTGATCCTGAGGTCATTTTTCTTGCAGGATCGTTTACTTCTCCTCGATTACTGTTGGCGATGTGTAAGGTCGGATTTACCCAATCTTACACCAATTTTATCAAATATGATAGTCGAGAAGAAGTTGAAGCTTATTTGAAAAGAATCAATGGCCCAGAGCAGCGTCAGATTTATCGTCCGAGTTTTTGGCCTACGGTTCCTGATATTCTTCCGAGTCATTTAATTAATGGTCATTCCAATAAATATGCCTTGCGATTATTGTTGGCATCCACGCTCTCAGGGAGTTATGGGGTGTATGGCCCTGTTTTCGAGTACATGGAAAATGAGGCATTGCCCAACGGAAAAGAAGAATACGCCAATTCAGAAAAATATGAAGTTAGGCATTGGGATTGGACACGTAAGACGCGTATCACTGAATTGATTACGAATATCAATAAAATACGAAGGGAAAATCCAGCACTTCAATCGACTTTCAATATCAATTTTACCTTAACTGAAAACGAGGAATTTTTGAGTTATGTAAAATTGAATGATGATAAATCAAATATCATTTGGTGTATTGCGAGTTTCGATTCGAGATACAAACAAAAAGGACATGTAAAAGTGCCAAAGGAAATTCTTGACATTCCAATGCGCGTCAA
>CALHBQ010000360.1 GCA_937930815.1 uncultured Saprospiraceae bacterium
TTTTTTAACGAAAAGTAGCGGAAAAAGAAGTTTTCGTATTGCATACAAATTATTTTAGAATAAAGACTATTAACTTGAGTTGGTTCAACTACTTCGTAGTTGTATCAGGCTGTATTTTGAAGCCACGAGTTGCACTCGTGGCTATTCATGTTCAATCTCTTCGAGATTGTTGCGTAACATCAGTTACTAAGAACTATTTTTTTAAAAGCTAAAACTAAATGTATTTCTTAAATTTGCCACCTTTCAAAAAATAATAATCGAACTTGAAAATTATGCAAATAAAAAAACAGACGCTCGACTTCCTCAAAGATTTGGCGAAGAACAATAACAAACCTTGGTTTAATGAAAATAAATCTCGGTATATCGCAGCAAAAGAAAATATAGAAGAATTTGTTGGAGGAGTAAAAAAAGAATTGGATAAAAAAGACACAATTGATAAGGCAAAAGTCTATCGAATATACCGAGATGTTCGCTTTTCAAAAGATAAAACGCCTTATAAAAAATATCTACACGCAACCCTAAACAGGTTAGGAGCAGAACGAAGAGGTGGTTATTATTTTGGAATTGAACCTGGCAATTCAGGAGTAGGCGGCGGATTCTATGCACCGAATAAGGAAGATTTATTGCGTATTAGAAAAGAGTTTTCACTCAACCCCAAACCCATTCAGAAAATTTTAGCGGCTAAAAAATTCAAATCATACTACGGCGAACTACTCGGCGAAGGTGTAAAAACAACGCCTCGTGGATTCGATAAAGAGGTCCCAAACTTGGATTTGGTGCGCAAAAAACAATTTTACGTGATGAAAAACTTTACGGACAAAGAGGTTCTGAGTAAAGATTTCTTTGGAGCAGTCGTAGATGGATTCCAAACAGTTCGGCCATACTTCGATTATATGAGTGAAGTTTTGACGACTGATTTGAATGGGGAATCAATTCTTTAAAGAGGTTCAAAGTTGAAGGTTGAAAGTTCCAAGTAAATCGCTCAACCAACAACATCCAACTTATAACTTTCAACTAAAAAATGATTTACGACGTAATTGTCATTGGAGGAGGAGCAGCGGGATATTTTGCAGCCATCAATTGCGCAGAGGCAAGACCTGATTTTAGAGTACTAATATTAGAACGTGGAAAAGACGTTTTAAACAAAGTTAGAATCTCTGGTGGAGGCCGATGCAACCTAACTCATAATTGCCCAATTCCAGAAGAATTAATCAAAAACTACCCGCGTGGTAGCCGAGAACTCCGAGGCCCATTTTACGAATTTGGTCAACCTGAGACCTTAGATTGGTTTCACAAAAGAGGCGTTAAAACCAAAATCGAATCGGATGGCCGCATGTTTCCGACAAGTGATAAATCTCAAACGATTATGAATTGTTTGACTGCTTCCGCAGAAAAAGCAGGAGTTGAACTTCGATTAAGCAGCAGAGTGACGGATTTAGAACCACAAAAGGACGAAAGTTGGAAGGTTCTATTTGCGCACCAAAAACCAATTTTTACTAAAAAAATAATGGTCGCTGCTGGCAGTTCAAATAGCATTTGGAAAATACTCGGTAAATTAGGTCATAAAATAATTGAGCCCGTTCCTTCGCTTTTTACTTTTAATATCAAAGACCCTCGTATCGCTGGTTTGATGGGCACTTCAATTCCAGAAGGTCATTTTTCGTTGGTTTCAAATTTTGATAAGAAAGCTCGCCGCAAATATCAACTGGAATCAAATGGTTCTTTGCTAATTACGCATTGGGGATTGTCTGGTTTTGGCGTATTAAGAATGTCTGCTTGGGCAGCAAGGGCATTGGCAGATTTGAATTACAAGGCAACTTTGCAAGTCAATTGGTTGCATCCAAAAACTCAAATAGAGGTGGAAGAAAAATTACTAAATTTAAAAACTGATTGGTCTAAAAAAACAGTTCAATCCCTCTCCCCTTTTCAAAACATTACCGCTCGATTATGGAAGAGTTTTGTCAATCATGCTTTGGAAAACAAAGAAAAAAACTGGGCAGACCTCAACAAAAAAGAACTTCAGCAACTCACCAAAAACCTATCAAACGCCACTTTTAAAATAAATGGCAAGAGCACCTTCAAGGAGGAATTTGTGACGGCAGGAGGAGTCGCACTCAAGGAAATTAATTTCAAAAGATTTGAATCTAAGCTTTTACCAAATCTGTTCATGGCAGGAGAAATTTTAAATATTGATGCCGTGACAGGTGGGTTCAATTTCCAAGCAGCTTGGACAGGCGGTTGGATTGCTGGACAAGCGATGGCTGGTAATAATGACTAATATTCGGAACTATATTGAGAATCATGATGTTATCAATATGCAGCAAAGGTAATTCCGTGTTAAACACAAGAACATACTTCATTTTCCTTTCATTATTTGTACCTTTGCAGTCCGTTTGATAGGAGCGCTGATTATTCGCATTGATATAAGTTGAAAAACACTTCCAATTGTTAATCATTAGTTTTCTGCTCTATCGAAAATTATTGATTAACCTAAATTTAATGCATGTCGAAATCTCATCAGTCATTTAACAAAAAGGAAAAAGAAAAGAAACGCAAGAAAAAACGCGAAGCAAAGCTCGAAAGACAAAGACAACGTAAAGTTGAAAAAGCTGAAGCTGGTCCAAGGACTTTCGAAGATATGATTTCCTACGTTGATGAAGATGGGAATTTCTCAGCAACTCCGCCAGATCCAACAAAAAAGAAAGTAATCAATGCTGAAGACATCGAATTAGGTGTCCCTAAACGTGAAGAATTCGATCCTAACAGAAAAGGAAAGGTCAAGTTTTTCAATGGTGAAAAAGGATATGGCTTTATTACAGACTTGGGTTCTGGCGAAGGTATTTTCGTTCACATTAATAATATTGATGGAAACATTGAAGAAGGTGATAAAGTTACTTTCGAAATCGCAATGGGACCAAAAGGTCAATTTGCATCAAATGTAAGAATAGACAATACGCCTGATGAGCCGAAACCTGCTCCAAAGCCGAAAGAGCCAAGAGCAGAAAAACCTGGTGATAGAAATAGTGATAGACCAGACAGTCAACGTGCTGAACGACCGGACAACAAACCAGACAATAATCAACGTGCTGAAAATTCAGCCGAAAAACCTTCGGAAGAAAAGGTTGAAGATT
Source organism: uncultured Saprospiraceae bacterium (assembly GCA_937930815.1). GTDB lineage: Bacteria > Bacteroidota > Bacteroidia > Chitinophagales > Saprospiraceae > JAGQWW01. Next base: position 3,132 of record CALHBQ010000360.1, read on the forward strand.
AGAAATACGATAATAACGAAATAAAAAATAGCTGCTTCAAGAAATTGAAGCGGCTATTTTTTTGCCTACTGTAAACTGCCTACTGAATTACTTATTCCTCGCAAAATTCAATTGAGTCTTCAACTCTTGCATCGAGCTTTCCCATTCAGAAATAGAAATAGAAATAGCATCGCTGTACTTTTCATTTGCCTCTTCAGTTGCAGCTCTAATTTGCTCTGACCACTGAGACATCAACAAATCGACTTGGGCCGCTGACATTGGACCATTTTTGAAACGCTCGCGTTGCGCCTCATATTCCGTATCAAACTTTGCCCATCCACCAATCAATTTATCACAGGCAGCAGATTTTTGCGTAATTCCAAAAAATCCACTGCGGAATGGATTACAATTATTTCTGGTTTCGCCCCATTCATCAGCGATAGGAGTAACTGGGTTCGCATCCGAAATAATGTTCTCAAATGCATTGTCCAAATCCCATGGAATGAGATGCATCGTTTTTTCAGAAGGCTCTTCGTACCAGAAAAAATTATGGGGCGCACAAACATTGCCATTGCAATACCAATGAAAGGCGCCATCATCGTTTCGTATTGTTCTATCCACAGCAGCATAGGCAATGATTTCATCAATATTCATCCATTTATCAATGACCGCTTTTAGTTCAGTATCATCAGCGGCATCAATGACTTCTTGACCAAAGGTTCGAATCATTTCTACAGAAGGATCTTCATCTTCATTGGTTTCGAGTGCATTCAAATATTCGTTATCCGAAAATACATTTCCGTTACTATGAAGTGGCCAAATTTCTTTGTACAAATTCCCTTTTCCATCCTCAAAATTTTGACGTGTGAAGCGACCATCTATTTGCTCAATCAAAGCATAAACTCCGGAGTATTCACCATTTATCACCAACCGAGCATGAACTGCTCGCGGCGTCGGAACCCCCATTTCTCTAAAGAAATGATAGCCCATTCTATCCCGCATTTGGGAGTCATCATTGTTCATGGAATGGAACTGCAATTTTTTCAAACCGAAGAATTTGGTGTCACTTCCATTCCAATTGATTTTGATTTTCATCGAAAGTTTGGTGCAAGTTTTAAACCCAGATGGATTGGTCCAATCTAATCCCGAAACACATCCTACAAAGGCTCCAATTGAACCTTTGTATCTGATACCAACAGGAGCAATCGTTTCACCTTCGAAGGTCAAACTGCCCTCTACATACTCTTCAGCAGCGGGGTCATCATTTATCTTTTTGAGACTTTCAACCGGTAGGTTCAACTCAAAAGTATGTAATTTACTTTGGTCAAAAATATATTCGGAATCGCCGTTGAGGTAGTTTTCGGTTCCTCCTGGTTCGACGACACTTGTGGTATCATTTGGTTCAACAGTACCTCCTGTGCCCGATGGCGTTGGTTCATCATCTGGTTTGCAGCTAAAAATTAAGGCTATCAATAAAAAGCTAAGGATCAAATTATTTTTCATAAAGTTTTTTTTTTAAGCTGGATTCAGTCTCCCGACTGAATCCTAATATCCAGTCGTCTCCAGACGACTCAAAAATAAGTGGCTGTCTCATAAGTTTGGATATGTTCGATTTTCAAAATCGAGCATATCTTTAAGTTGCTGATTAGGAATAGCTTATAAATGTGACGGATTTTGAAAATCCCCCACATTAGACCTTCTGAGACATCTTCGAACAACTTGAAATCAAGTCATATTCTTTTAATCGCAAAATCTCTTTCTTCAGGTGTATTTGCATTGAATAATTTTCCAGGGTTAGAAAGGTGTATTTCTTCGACATCGGTATTAATTAAAACCTTCCGTGGGCAAGAATATCCTTTCGAAAGATAGTTCAATAAAACAGGATAAGCCTTTGGTTCCCAGATAGTTATAAGCGGTTCTGGAAATTTAGTTTCTGGATTATGAAAACAGGTCGCGAGTTTTTGAGGATTTCTGTTTTTGAAAAGTTGTTGCAACATTTCCTCATCTACAAATGGCACATCTACGGGCAATGTAAAAATAGCATGATTTGGAAAATTTTGAAAAGCAGAGAGCAATCCTCCGTACGGCCCCAATCCCAAAAACGTATCTTGTATGGTTTTGAAATTAGAATCAAAAGTTTGATTTGCTCCTCCAGAAAAATAAATTTCTTTGCAAAATGGCTTTAACAAATTCGCTAAATGTTCACGTTGATTCGTTTGGTGGTAAGTGATTTCGCCTTTGTCTTTTCCCATGCGAGTACTCTTTCCGCCAGCGAAAACGACTCCAATTATTTCAGCAATTTGACTTTCGATAAGTTTAGAAATATGATTTGAAATTTTATCAATCTCCTCCATTTTATAAACAGGAACAGAATCATATTTTTTCACAAAATCAAAAACCTCGGTCACTCCATCCAAAATTATCATCTCCACCTGCCCTACTCTATCCATTTTCCGCGAAAGCGAATCCTTCTTTTTTTCATTAATAATTAAAATCTGCCTATCCGTTTTGAAATGATTTCCATTGACCAAAACGGCATCCTGATTATTAAAAAGAAACCGACTATTTTCAATAATCGAACTTTTGGAATCTAAACGATGAAATGAAATTTTATCAGTAAAAACAGATTGGTAAGGATTTTTCATTTCTTCTCCTTCCCCATGATCGGCATCCACATAGGATAGATTCCATTTGCCAAACAAATGAGTTGCGACCTCTGCACAAAGTTTTTGAATCGTTCCGCACGGCGCACCCAAAAAGCCTAATTCCATTCTGTGAAATTGGCCACCGAGTGGCCGCTCCAACTTTGCATGTTTTTGATGCTTCTTCATTTTGTAAAAATAAGGAATATTTTGAAAGTGGAGTTTTGTTTCGGAGCATCGTTGACACCACCCACACAAAAAAATCCCGAACCTTCTTACAAAGATTCGGGATGCGCGTAGTATTCAATAACCAAATTGGTTAGAATCCTTTTCCTCTTTTAGCGCTTTTGCTCGAATTTGATTTTTTCGAACTTGAACTACTATTACTTTTGTACGACTTTGAAGGCTTCGAAGACTTTCTACTTGCCTTTGATGTACTTCTTTTCGGAGCAGATTTTACAGAAGAACTTTTTCTACTGCTTGAAGAACCTCTGCTTGATTTAACAGATGATGATCTTCTGTCGCTTTTGTAAGAAGACGATCCTCTACTTGGCATTGAAGTAGATTTTCTATCACTCTTATAACTGCTACTTCTGTCTGACTTCTTCGAAGTACTTCTATTCGGTTTTACAGTTGATGAACGTCTATCACTTTTGTATGAACCTCTACTTGGCTTCGTAGATGAACTTCTGTCGCTTTTGTAATCAGAGCTACGGTTTGGTTTCGTTGAAGATTTTCTATCATTTTTATATGAAGAAGAACCTTTTGACGAACGCTCTGATGACGTTTTTCTATCACTTCCATAAGTATTACCTCTACTTGGCTTCGTTGAAGATGACCTTCTATCATCTTTGTAAGAACCACGGTCAACTGAACCGTAAGACTTTTTAGATCTTGATACCTCTTTATCATTTCTACTTGGAGCAGAACCAAATTCACCTCGGTTAGTAGATTTTGAAGCTCCAGCTTTTTTACCAATATAGCCGCCTCTTTCAACTTTTGTAGTCACATTATCACGTCCTCTTTCATTTCTATTCGAGTTTCTACCAGTATTCGTTCCTGCTATACCACCTCCCAAGCGCTTATCCTCTCTAATGCCTCTTTTTCTATCAAAATCTCTACGACGCTCTGGTGGTGTCTGTGAAATAGTACGTCTGCGATTACCATTTCTGTTTCTATCTCTATTGTAAACGACCTCACATCTGTTGTATCTATCTCTAACCCAAGGAGAATAACTTCTTCTGTTTGGACGGTAATAATTGTTTACATAAACAATCGTAACAGATGGTGCAGGACGGAAGTATCCTCTACGGTAGCGACTAGTTCTGTCGTAATATGTGTTGTAATAAAATGGTCTCCAAGGATTCCAAACGCGTGGGTAATATCCCCAATAGTATGGCGAACGATAGTAAGTATATCTCGGTGCAAATATGTTACGAACTGCAGGCCAGTAATATACATTCACAAAACCTCTTGTCACAACTGCATCCCCAGATGGGCCGTAACCTCTACGGTTTTGGTTATATGCAATATCATTTGGTTCTAAAACCATGTCGGGACCGAACAAATATTCGTCACCTATGATTTGCAAGTTAGCTCGACGGCGACCCGTTTTTTCGATTGCAATCACTGCAATGTCTTGTACATCATTGCGTCCCAAAACTGCTTGCATTACTAACAATCGGTTGTTTCGATCATTTGATTCATCAGATACTCTAATGAAATCGGTACGACCATCATTATTCAAATCAAGGTTGTTGACGAAGTTGTCACGACCGTTGATTCTATTTTCAAATTCATCGACTGAGCGAGAATCTTTGAAGGTTTCTAAAGCTCCTTCTAAACTGAAGTTGTCACCTAAATACCCTGGATAAAAATCATCGTCGTAAAAATCGTCATCGTATCCGTACTGAGCAGTAAGTGATAAGCTCGTAAATAAAATCGAAAGGATAAATAAGAAATTTAGCTTTTTCATCTTCTTAAGTTTTAATGATTAATAAATTGACTTTCACTGTTATGACAAAATTTTAATTCGCTAACCCTAAAATGTCAATTCTATTATTAGGACGATCAATCATCGGTCAGGTTTATATTTTAACACTTAATTAAGGTACGTTATAAAATAATCGAACAATTGATACAAAAACATAACTTTCACTTCCCTTTTATCAATTCACTTACCCTGAGTTTTAAAGGAATTTTATGAGTTTTATTTAAAATTTACATGTTTAGTCTTTGACAAATATTCATAAAAACAGGCAATGCATCAAAAACTATAAAGACTACACGAGACATTACTACCTTTGATGTAATTTTTGAATTGAGGCAGGACAATGTTAAGCATGAAGACTTTTTTTTAATCAAAGGATACCTTAGATAGTCATAGAGTAAGAAGTTTCTTTTCCTAATAGTAAGTACACCATACTTGTTTTCGAGAAAGTTGTAATGATGACGGAGTAAAAACAAATCAAATATTTAGCGTTGAAAATTGATTAAATACGTTTAATTTTAATATTTAATAACAACCTGTAAATCAAATACTTACGATTCTATTTTTTTTACAGAAAAATGTATGTTTGCTATGTGCACCAAGGTTTACATAGCAATAAGTTAGTGCCAATTAAAAAAAATAAAAAATGAGCTTTTGGAAAAAATTATCTGGAAAAACTAAAAATGAAACAGCGGAGGATTATATTGTTCAAAATCAAAATACAGATGATGGGATTAAAAGAATTTTCTTAGGAGGATGGTCAGCTTACTTTAATGGAGATGAAAAATGTATAAATTTTTTAAAAGCACATGCGATTAATAAAGAAACTGCATACAATGTATCGTTAGCAATTGAATTAATATTCAAAGATGATAAATTAATTGAAGCAAATGATCTAAGGAAAGGGGTAACGCAAAAAAGGAATTTGGATTCAAATCAAATCGGAATGAAGTTCATGGAAATCACCCCGAATCAAATTTTTGAATTTGAAAGAATTGACTATTCAGAAAGTTATTATGGAGGAGAATGTCCAGATTTTTTCAAAATGCCAGAATTTGAATTTGTTACTTTTCAATATTTAGGATTTTTGTCCAAAAAAGATCCAGCTTTTAATTGGTTGCCATTCGATCTACATTTAACCACGCAGATCTATTTATGCTACGAACCGTTTTTTCTTGATTATTCAAATCCCAATTCTCCAACGGTTATTAAACCGAATTATTTGAATCAGTCACCAGTAAGAGGATATGCTGATTATATCAATCTTAATACTGAAATTGTATTTGAAAAAACATTCTTCAGAACTAAAAAAGTGAATAAATATAGTGTGAACACTTTTGGCCATACAGGAGTTCCAGCTTGGACTCAATCCCCTGAAATCCCTATTTGTCCAAAAGCGAATAAACCCATGAAATTTCTTTTTCAAACTTGCGGTTTGCAAAAAATTAAACGGGCAAATATTGAAAACCAAGATCGTTATATGTACACAGATATTGGCGATATATTCGTATTCTTTGAACCTGATAGTAAAGTAATATGCTACCTAATTCAAACAACATAAAAAGAAAACTGGCACTAACAATCTGTAAAATGTCCATCCGCCCTAAACTGTCGCACCTGCAGCTACGCAAACCGTTCAATCATCCTAAACCCCTCCAAACCAAAACATCCCAAAGAATAAAAGTACTTTCGCAAATGCAAAAGGAATCCACAAACACCACCCCACAAATAAATAGACCCGAACCCATTAAATTCAAGGGCGAAATCGCCACTTTTAAGGGTAAAACGGATATATCAGAACCAATTGAAACTTTACTTTCAGGCGGCTACGTTTTGGTAGAAGGCCTGTATAGCAATGGCTTGACGCTATTGAGTGAGTTACAATCCAATCTCAAAAAAAAGCATCCAAATCAGAGTTTTAAAGAACAACGAGCGTATCGTTCGGAGTTTAGAAAGTTATCCAATCTTATCCTTTTAAAAATCTATAACAACAAGTTAGTCGTCAGGAAAGCGCCAGAGATAGGATGGTTAGAAAAACTATATCCTGAATCGGATGAGTTCCTCCTACCCTTCCCTCAAGTTCAAGGATTGAATAGTGCTTGGCAATGGTATTTTAATGGCATCTCCATTCCAGTTTTGAGGAATAAAGTTCATCCATATTATGGGGTTTATTTTCCTACTCGTTTTGAGCATTTAATACTTTTTGACAATTGGCTAAAACGTTATGAAGGACCAAAAAAATCTGCGATTGATATTGGAATAGGAAGTGGCATTCTTTCTTTTCAATTAATGAAATACGGCTTTCAAAAATCATTTGGAACCGACCTTAATCCCAATGCGATTATTGGATTGACCGAGTCAATGGAAGGAACCAAACTGTCTCGAAAAATAGAACTTGATTACGGTCATCTGTTTGGCAAATGGGAGAAACCAACTGAACTAATCGTTTTTAATCCACCGTGGTTGCCAGCGTCTCATGATATCAATCGACTCGATGAAGCCATTTATTATAATGACAAACTCTTTCCTGAGTTCTTCGAGGAAGCAAAAAAACGATTACTCTCTGATGGTAAAATTGTGATTCTATTTTCGAACTTAGGTGAAATTACAAATGAAACGAAAGAGCATCCGATAAAATATGAGCTTGAAAAAGAGACGCGTTTTGAATTAGATTTATTTCTAAAAAAATCAGTAAAAAATGCATCGGATAAAACAAAAAGAAATCAACATTGGCGAGCAACAGAAGAGGTGGAGTTGTGGGTTTTGAAACATAAGGATCTCACTTAGTTAACAAAAAAAGAGGCTGTCTCATAAGGGCTAATGTGGGGGATTTTCAAAATCCGTCACATTTTAAGTAATTGATAATCAATAACTTAAAGATATGCTCGATTTTGAAAATCGAACATATCGAGCCTTATAAGACAGCCTCTTCAACAAATTATAATCTCAAAAAAAATTCTTTTATTTAGAAAGGTC
>CALHBQ010000361.1 GCA_937930815.1 uncultured Saprospiraceae bacterium
CTCTTTTATTTGTACTCGAACTCAGAAGCTGGCCTTTTAGAAACCATAAAAAAAGGATATCCAGCAGTCAGAAATCGACTGTGGGAAATAGAAGATCCACGTGTAAAGGCAACAGCTTATCAAGGTGGAAATTTGGCGGGGTTAGAATCGAAGATTTCGGAAAAATTCGGTGCTAAAATTGAAATTCCTAAGGGATATACAGTTGCCAATGAGACAGATGATTTTCTATGGTTGCGAAGAGAAACGAAAGGAGTGAGCAGCAGCCTTATGATGACTAAAGTTCAATATAAAAGCTCAAACCAGCTAACAGATGCTGGAATTAAAAGCCTAAGAGATTCACTAGGCTTTAAATATGTTTCATCAGGTAAGCCCAATACTTATATGCGAACCAATGATGTAGATCTGCCAATGTTTTCTGAAAAAGAAACGATAAATGATCGCTATGCCGTAAAAACACACGGTATCTGGGAAATGGAAAATGACTTTTTAGGCGGCCCATTTGTCAATCTTACTATAGTAAATGAGGAAAAAGGTGAGCTACTTATGGTAGATGGTTTTATCTTTGCCCCTGGAGAGAAAAAGCGTAACCACATGCAATATCTCGACGTCATCCTCAAAACTGTAGAATTTTAAAGGGTTTTCGATTGAGAATGTATTGTTTTAACAGTTCGTTTTGATAGAAATCTAATTAGCACTTTTATTAAAAATTATATTGAATCAACTTTCCGACAGTGAAATTTTAGAGGAAGTTGCCGATACAGGGAATATAGAACTCTATTATACCCTATTCGAACGCTACCAACATTTGGTGTATGGTCAATGTAAACGGTATTTTTCTAATGCCGCTGATTGCAGTGATATGGCTATGCATATATTTGAGGTCATGGTACGTCGTGTGAAACCTGCCGAAGTAAAAAACTTTGCCGCCTTATTGTCTTCTATTACCAATAATGAGTGTATTTCAGAGCTTCGAAAGCGTAAGAGTTATCAGAAGCACCTCAATAATTTCTCTGATTTAAAAAGTCAGCAAAATAGTTTTGTGGAGAATGACGGCCTACTGCGTCTTACTTCTGGATTGACTGATGAACAACAGCAAATGATTTTAGATTCAGCAATTCAGCGGCTGAAACCAGCTCAACGAAGCACTATAATGCTCTTTTTCTTAGAGAGAAAAAGTTACAAGGAAATTTCAGACTTGACTGGCCTTAGCGATAAGGAAGTCAAGTCTAATTTACAAAATGGAAAAAGGAATCTTAAGATACTCGTTGAGTCCATTTTGAAACAATTAAATAAAACTACTGGAATCTGTACAGAGAGTCTAAAGCAAATTTTAAATGAAAACACTATTTAGATATAATTCACATTTGACTTTTGAAGAGATTCAAAATTATGTGTCTAATCGCTTAGATACTGAGGATAGATTTAATGTTGAGAACCACTTGTTAGACTGTCCGCTTTGTAAAGATGCAGTTGAAGGTTTTCAAAATTCGGAATCATTAGGAGAGGATAAAAAGGCACTTAAAAAGCTGTCAAAGGAAATTAACTTGAAAAAACAAGGAGGTAAGAGAAGAAGAATGTGGCCAATTAGAATAGCTGCTTCTGTGCTTCTTTTATTGCTTCCGCTTTCATTGATGTATTATTTGCAATCAAATTCGATTGTTGATAAATATGCGATGAATGTGACTGAAGAATTTTCTTTAGGCAATAGAACAGGAACAAATGATGCTTTTTTAGAAGCAATTTCTTTTTGTGAGAATAAAGAATTTAAGAATTGTATTAAAGCTTTGGAAAATAATAAAAAGGATACCCATGAAAATGTAGGCCTAAATTACTTTTTAGGATTAGCTTATTTTCAAAATGGCGATTACCGAAAAGCAACTGAAAACTTAAAAGATGTAATTATTAAAAATTCCTCATACTATGATGATGCTTATTGGTACTTAATTTTAGCCTTTATCAAAAATAAAGAAAAATCAAAGGCCATAAATTTGTTAGAGGATTATCCCAAAAAGAATCCGAATGGGTTCTATTTGGAAGAAGCTGAGAAATTAAAATTAGAGCTTTACTAAAAAAAGTCGCTGTTTGGAGCAGTGAACTACCAAGCAGTGACTTCGGTTACTGCTTGGTTTTTTTTATGCCAAAATGTATTTTTTGCCAGGTAGTGATTTTACTACGCCTTTAAATTCCAGTTCTAAAAGTATGGCAGCCATTTTACTGGGAGGGAGCTTCGCTTCATAAGAAAGTAGGTCAATAGCAATTTCTTCTTTTGTCTCAATGATGCCCATGATTTGTTTTTCCACCTCGTTCAATTCTACAAAAAGATTGGTTTGGCGTCCTTCTTTGTCAGCAGACCAACGCATGATATAAGCGATATCTTCTGCTGATTCTATAAGTGCAGCTTTGTGCGTTTTGATAAGATGATTACATCCTTTTGAAGATTTATCTTTTAATCTGCCAGGTACTGCAAAAACATCTTTATTATAACCATTCGCAAGTTGAGCGGTAATCATTGAGCCGCCACTTTGAGCTGTTTCGACGACAATCAAAGCATCAGACATGCCCGCAATGATTCTATTCCTCATTGGAAAATGTTCTCGAGCGATAGCGGTTTCGTAAGCGAATTCTGAAATTAAACCTCCGTTTTCAAGCATTTGATGAGCAGTTTTTCGATGTGCTTGTGGGTAGATGGTTTTGAATCCATGTCCCATCACGCCTATGGTTGGAATATTGACTTCAACAGATTTTCTATGAGCAGTAATGTCAACTCCATACGCCAAACCACTAATGATTAATACGTTGTAGGGGAGTAGGCCTTCTACCAATTCTTCACAAATCGAAATGCCATGAGGCGTTGGTTTTCGAGTTCCAACGATGCCAACAATCCTTGGATGATTGAGATCAGCAGTGCCTTTGTAATAAATTAAAATTGGACTGTCTGTATAATGTTTGAGGCGTTGCGGATACCCTTCGTCGGTATAGAAAAGAACTTTGATATCATGTTTTTCGAGTAGGTTGAGTTCTTTCTCTGCCAGTGCAAGTCCCACTTCAAAACCTTCCGCTGATTTTAAAAAGTCCACTGTTTTTTCTCCAACGCCTGGCGCTTTTAGTAGTTGTTTTTTTGAAGCTTTGAAGACTTGTTCAATTCCTCCACAGTAACTTATAAGACTTCTGGCGGTAACTGGACCGATCTGAGGAGTTAGCTTTAATGCGATTTTATAAATAGTGTTTTGTTCTCTCATTTTGTAAAATTACTTACTTGTTTAGAAGCGAAAATAAGATAAAATTGGTTTTTTAAAAGCCAAAAATTCAATGCCTTTTTAGGAAAGCAGGTTTAGAAGGAATTTTTTTTACAATTTTGCATTGAAATTAATCACACTATGGCAAAACAAAAGTCAATCGTACCGGGCATAGAAATCCTTATTATCATTGTATTTCTTTTCAGTTTTTTAATTTGGGCAGTCCCCAAATGTGCTGCTACTAAGAATAAGCGCCAAAAAGAAGAAGAGATTAAGCGTGAAACTGTGGAAGATGAAACAGATAAAATACTTGATTCCATTGCGGCCAATTTGGTTACCGCTGGAGGAAGTGTTGCTGGGCTGGTAGATTCTACTAAAAAGGCAATTAAACAAAAACTACCTACAGCACCTGCCGCAACCAACAGAAGCGTACTCTACATCACTATTGATAATTTAAAACTTCGAAAAAGTCCACATTTGGATAGTGTGGTGGTGGCTACGCTTCCGCTTTTTGAGGAGGTCTATTTTCTGGATGAGGTGACAGATTTTACTCAACAAATTAGTCTGGGATATGAGATTACAGAAGAACCTTGGGTGAAGGTAAGAACGAAAAAAGGTAAAGATGGCTGGGTTTACGGAGCAGGAATTCATTATTATAAGAAAAAAAGAACAGGAGTACTTGAGTAAATTCTTTTCTTTACGCTTCGTGATGAAAAATAAATTTAATTGGTGGGTTCCCTCAATCATTTGGCTTTGGTTCATCTGTTTTTACAGTTGCCTTGATCCGAGTATTCCTTATGAATCTTTGGAGGCAAAGTGGCAATCCTATCAGGACTCTTTACAATCAGTTTTTTTTATTCCAAGTATTGAAAATCTCAAAAGTCAGGAATCGCAATTAGAGACATTTTTGTCTGAAATCGAGGAAGGAGAGCTACATCGAGGGCATGATTTGAGATACGATTCGTTGCAATTGGTGGTGGTTGAAGCATCCCAAAATTACGGTCGTTGGTATTTTGATTTAGAAAAGTATCGAGTAGATAATTTTTTAAATGAAGAAACTGATTCAACACTTTTTCGGGAGCGACTGGTTCAAATTCCTTCTTTTTTAGAAAATGGAAAATCCGTTTTGCAAATGGAAAATTTGTCAAACGTTGATCAACATATTGCTCATCAAATGAATACTTACTTTTTGTTGAGCCAGAAAAACTTGTTGGGTTATGAAAAAGAAATAGAATCTGCCCGTTTGTCCATCAAAGATTTTATTGCTTTTGTGAAATCAGCAAAGAACAATCGCCCATTAGATTTTGAAAAAATCAAAAATTCTCGTTAATTTTTGTTCTCACCTTTAAAGATTTCATTCAAGAGTTTAATTTTGTAAAAAACAAACGCTGTGTTTCAATTTGAATACGTTTCCAATCTTAGTTTTCTTTTACTGATTCCGATACTCATTGTATTAGTTGTCATTGCTTGGCGTTTCCGAAAAAAGGCGATGGAACGTTTTGGAAATTTAGATTTATTAAAACAATTAATGCCTGGATATTCTGAAAAAAGGCAATACCTCAAAATGGGTTTATTGCTTTTAGGTTTGACCTTATTGATAGTTGGTTGGGCTAACCCACAGTTTAGTAATAAAAAAGAAAAGGTAAAGCGAAAAGGGGTAGACGTATACCTGGCGCTCGATATTTCGCAGAGTATGATGGCGGAAGATATTGCCCCTAATCGTCTCGAAAAAGCAAAACGCTTTGCTCAAAACATAATAGAAGAACTGGCCGGCAATCGAATTGGTATTTTATATTTCGCTGGTAATGCCTATTTGCAGGTGCCGTTGACGATTGATTATTCCGCTGCATCAGTAATGTTGAGAAGTGCGAATCCCAATTTGGCTTCTTCACAAGGAACGGCGATTGGAGAAGCAGTTGATTTTGCGATGAGAGGATTTGAAGTAAAAGACCAACAAAACAAAGTGCTCTTTATCATTTCCGACGGAGAAAGCCATGATGAAGGTGCCATAGAAAAAGTAAAAGAAGCGAGAGATAATGGAATGATGATTTTTACGTTTGGGGTAGGGACGACAGAAGGGAGTTTGATTCCAGTCAAAGTAGGAAACCGCTCAGATTTTAAACGTGATCAATCAGGTAACCCTGTAAAAAGTCGTTTGAATGAAGAAATGATGGTTCAAATTGCAGAAGCAGGCGGCGGTACGTATTTTAATTTATTAGAAAATGAATCCAAAATATTTGATGCGATAAATAGCCGTATTGAAAAAATGCAAAAACAAGAGTTCGAACAACGATCTTTTACTTCTTTTGAAAGTTATTTTCAGTGGTTGTTATTCCCAGCTTTGCTATTGTTTTTGATAGAATTTTTGATTCCAAATAGAAAGAAATTAGGTGATGAAAAATAGAAATATTGATTTGAAAAGAATACTAAGCTTAAGAGCTATCTGTCCCTCCCGATTTAAAATCGGGACAAGCTCTTTGGAGGGGGATAAAGGGGGTGGAATTATCAAATATATAGTCCTCTTTTTAATAACTATTGTATCTGTTACTCCACTCTCTGCCCAAACCCAGCACAAATTTTTAAAAAAAGCAGACTCTGCTTATGAACGTGGTACCTATTCAACCGCAGAAGAAAATTATAGAAAAGCAAACGAAAAATCTCAAAATACAAATGCAACCTATAATTTAGGAAATGCTATTTTTAAACAAGATCGATTGGAAGAAGCGGTTGAAAAATATCAGTCAGCAGCCGAGATGACCAATGACCCACAATTGAAATCGGATGCTTTTCATAATCTTGGAAATGCGCATTATGGTTTGGAACAGTTTGATAAGAGTGTAGAAGCTTACAAAAACGCTCTACGAGTTGATTCAAAGGATTTAGAGACGAAAAAGAACCTTGCTATGGCGCAGCGGCAATTGAGGGTTCAGCAACAACAACAGCAGCAGCAACAAGATCAAGAAAAGAAAGAGAACGAGGATCAAGAAAATAAAGAAGATCAAGAACAACAGCAGCAAGAACAACAAGAAAACGAAGAAGAAAAGAAAGACGAAGAGCAGGAAAAGGAACAACAGCAAGAACAAGAGCAGGAAGGGAAAGAGGAAGAGCAAAAAGAACAACCTCAGCCAAAAGATTTGTCAAAACAAGAGGCCGAAAAATTGTTGAAAATTATAGAACAAGAAGAACAAAAGGTGCAAGAGAAATTGCGCCGTAAACAATCACAACCCAATAAATCGGATAAGGATTGGTAAATTTTAAAATTTTCGAACTATGAAAAAATTACTTTTTTTAATTGCGTTTATAGCATTATCAATTAGTTGTTTTGCCCAGAAAGCAGCCAGTTTTACGGTAGAAGTGACAACAGATTCTATTTTGATGGGCAATAATTTTAAGGTGACTTTTTCTGTGAAAAATGGGCAAGGCGTCAATTTCGAGTTGCCAGAATTCGCAGATTTTTATGTAGTAGGTGGCCCAAATCAATCGAGCAGTTACACTATGGTCAATGGAGATGTGACACAGGAGATGTCTTACTCATTTTATTTGGAACCAAAAGAAATTGGGAATTATTACATCGAACCAGCGGGTATCGAAATCGACGGGGAATATTATGAAACACAACCCATGGAGGTTATCGTAGTGCCAAACCCAGATGGCATCAAACAACAACCTGAAAGAAGAGGGGGTGGAGCAGACTTTTTTAGAGGATTCGATTTTGATTTTCCGACTTCACCCACACCGCCCGAGCCACCTGCAAAAAAGAAAAAAAAGCGAAAGACTTACCGTTTGTAATAGAATCAGTCTATAACTAAAACGCAAGCAGCCCACGACTTAAGTCGTGGGCTGCTTGCGTTATGGGCTGCATATATGCCGATTGTTTTAGGGGGAATTATCGTTTAGAAGTCATCTCGTATTTCAAACCATTATGACTTTTCAAAATTGCTTTGACGGAACCGACAGAAACTGGTGACTCTATCAAAAGGGGAATTCTGTTTTCGTCATCCGATGCATAAATATTCATCACGGTGCCTTCATTGAAAACGTCACCGACAATTACTTTTGGTACTAAATGCACCACATCAAATTTTCCTAATTCTTTGATTTTCTTTTTCTTTTTTTTGCCCATAAAGGTCAAATCCAACGGCCACTCTTTATTGTCCATGAAAATTTTCATTGGAATACGGTCGCCGACATTCATGTTATTTGCTTTTACATTTCGGAGATAATAAATGACCGAAAGAATGTCGTGCATACAATTGTCTACTGCATATTCGGTTGGACGTGCTACCTCTCTGGTTTTTCCACGAGTTGAAATTACTTTATTAGCAGTTTGCTTGTATTCAATTTTTTCGTACAAACTGTAGCCTCCTTCCTGTACCGTACGATAAGCTCTACTCGGCAACAAAGTTTCTTTATTGACATAAGCCTCGTACTTATCTCTAACTTTGAAAAACCACTCGTAAGAAGCATAAGTTTTTCCGACTGCTGACAGGTGAAATTCACTGCCGACATCTTTTACATTGAAGGTTACTTCACCGGCAGGAAGCCACAAATACCCCCAATTGTAATACAATTTATAAGTCAACTGCTCTCCGCTTTGGAAAGTGTTATTTTCTGCGTTACAGATATCAGGAATGATGACTCTTCCTTCTGTTTTTATATTAGGAGCATTGAAAGCTGATAGTGAAAATATCAACACACATCCTAACAAAATTTTATGAATGGTCGCTCTCATATCCAAGTGATTTTAGAACATTCGTTTTTAAAATAAATACTGCTCCAATTAACGAGGGCAGTACAAGGTTTATTACAAAAAGGCTGTAGGTGGCGGCTAATACACTTATCTCATTCCCTCCGAAGAAACCCCACACAAACAGTGCCACCTGTCCTCTGGTCAGCAATCCCAACACTGGGGGAAGTGGAACGCTGGTTTGTACTAAAAATACGGTTGCAATTCCTGCTAATGCCTCCAAAAATGGGGCATCGATTCCAAAAAATTGCAGTAAAAAAAAGAACTGTACTGAATAAGTCAGGTACCGTAAGAACGATAACCCTAAAGCCTTTGATAACAACTTGGTGGAATATTTTTTTAACACTTTTAGAAATTTCAACTGCTTTTTGAAGCGCTGAACCAGCGGAAATCGCTTTACGATTGGAATAACTAAATCAATATTAAAAAAGGAAAAGAACAATAAACCTAATAACGAAACGCCAAATAACATCACAACTTGCAGCAACATCATTTCCACTTCCAAAAATCGCCATGCAAAATATAGCAAGCCAATCAGGCCGCAAGTCAGTAGTGCTGCTAATTGGCTCAAACTTCCGACCAAAGTAGCGACTACTGCGTGCCAGTTGTGTTTTGGCTCAACTAACAAGACACGACCACCATACTCACCAACTCGGTTGGGTGTAAAAATAGAAACCGTCACCCCAGCCATGATTGCTTTAAAAGAACGCCAGAGCGGAAGTTTAACAACGGGACTGAGCAGCACTCTCCATTTTTGTGTTTCGAGTAACCAATTGATAGGGAGGAAAACAATCGTCAGAATCAACCAAATGATTTCTCCTTCTCTGACTTGTTTTTGAAATTCTTGCCACAAATCTCTCAAATTATCCTTCCCTAATACTTGTGCATAAATCGCCCAGATCAATAGCAAAAGTATCGCTACTTTGATGAGCCAATTAATCGCCTTATT
>CALHBQ010000362.1 GCA_937930815.1 uncultured Saprospiraceae bacterium
CTCTGAAATGCTGAAAATCTAATTTAATTTCTACCGATATATCGTCCCTCTGGGACTCCCAGCTAAATCTGAAAAGTCCCAGAGGGACGATATATCGGTAGAAATTAAGTAAACCTCTATTTATGACAGGTCGAGTTCCAGAGGAACGGCATATAATTTTATTTTATTTTTCATGTCACGATTTATGTGTACACGATAGCTGCCGGCAGGCGGTATAAAAACCATAGGGAACTAAACTAATTTCCAAACAATCTTTTAAGAAAATCTAAATTATGAAAAACCAAATTTTGCTATTTATCTTTTGTTGTCTCCCCTTTTTTTCCTTTGGACAAAACTTAAATGGAGTATACGAAAAAGAAAACATTTCTAAGACTGCGATTTTTCTTCCAGCCTTAGAAATTGGATATATGAATGAACAGACCCGTTTTTTAGGTGGCGGCTTGTTGATGAAAACTTCAATTGAATACCGCACTAAAAAAAATATTTTTTTCAAATTAAATTTCGATGCTGCCAACACTCGATACAATCTGGATGCCATTCCTGATGAAACGAATATCATCGAAGGTACAACGTCCATGGAAGACTTACTACTTGGAGTTGGGTACAGATTAGGAAATGATAAAGTCCAATGGTTCTTTTAAATCAGGTAGGCGTAAGATTTTATGACTATCCAACAATCAATCATGGTGATGGCGTAATTAGTGTGTTACAAGAAAATAAATCTATCGGCTTCAATAGATTTTCAGTAGGTGTAGAATATTATTTGAATGATAAAATGGCGGTCACGTTGGAAGGTTTTTTTGGTAGCACTTTGAAGCAAAAAGATTTTTGGGAAGATAAAACTTCTTCCGTGGGCTTGACGCTTGGGGTTACGACTGCGCTATTTTAGAGGTGTAAATGTAAATGAAAATAGTTTGTTATAATCTAAAAAGACGGCATACGATTTCGCTATTTTTTATAGCTCGGTCTATTTCATTTTCCCATTCAAGATTCGAAAATCCTTACCACAAATTTTCTTTTGCAGTCGTAGCTACTTTTACGGCTTCCCCTTTTTTTCCCATAGCGTATAAAATTCCGCCTTTAAGAAATGGCGAAATCGCAGAGGAATGGAGTTTGTTGAAAAATTTTTAGAAAATGTAATTAGGTGCTACCTAAATATAAATTTCACATCAGGTTGTATTTCTTACGAAGCTATGCAATTCAGGATAAAATTTGCCACTTGCAGCCAATCAATGAGTTTTTAAACAACATCTTTGTTAACGATAAATAGTTAGTAACTGATGCTACGCAACAATCTCGAAGAGATTGAACATGAATAGCCACGAGTGCAACTCGTGGTTTCAAAATAAAGCCTGATACAACTACGAAGTAGTTGAACCAACTCAAGTTAATGTTCAACTACTTCGTAGTTGTTTTGGAGAGTTCAGTGTTCCCTGAGTTTCACTCAGGGTTATTCAAATTCAACTACTTCGTAGTTGCTGTTGCCTAACATCAATTAGTAATTTAGGTAAATTAATTTCTATCGAAAAATACTGGTAATATTCTTTTAGATTTGGAAAGGGACTGCCAGTTGGCAGCCCCTTTTCTTTTTGTAAAAACGCCTTCATTTTTTTACCATAAACCGACAAGTTTGTTTACAGTAAAAATTTGCATAAATTTAACAAAATACAAACTAATACATCGTATTATGGCAAAACAAGGGAAAGAAAGAATTATTACTGCCGCCTTTCCAACTCTTTTTGGAAAATGGCTATAAAGGAGTAGGTTTAAAAGACATCATTTGTCTCCAGTGAGCTATAACTATTTTTTCAAAAAAGCATAAACTAAAAACCCACCAATCCCAACACTCAAACCACCCAACACAGGAGCATAAGATCCATAATCGCTTATCAAAGTAGATAACATCTCTTGAACACTTTCCTGGCCAAAATAAGTTAAAGAAACAACCAAGGCCAAAGCTGCCACCAAAGAAAAGTAACCCAGAAAAGTAATGATGGCTGGATATCTTGATTCATTGGCGGTGAGTACGAGTAAGATACCGAATATTGTTCTAAATAATATTCCAAATACAAAGACTCCTTTATTCTCCTTATTGCCTTCAAAAAACCCAAGAATATAATCTGGATTGAGTATCAATGAGATACCCATCAAAAAAATCAACACGCCAATCAGGATGATAATAAATTTCATTTTTTTGGTGACGAAATTAGCTTTCAATAACATCTCTACCAAGTATTCAGAGACTTATTAGTTTTTGAAGAGTCTAACGGTAGCAATCATTTAAAATAAAAAAAATAATATGAGAGGATTAATGAGAATGTTAATGATGTTTGGACCAATGCTTTATGGAATGTATCAAAAGTACCAACGTAATCAATCTAAACAGCAACCTACACAAAAAGCTGCTAATCAGATAGATAGGGAACGGCAGGCCAATCAACCGCCAAATAAAGATAGCAGCGAGCACGCTTAGAATACGAGGCAAATAGCACATTCGTCGCCTTTTGGCGGACAAGTAGCGGGCGTATCAAAAGTTCTAACACTAAGTCATCCCTAATTTTTCGATATTAGTGAACAAAAGGATATCTAATTTTCTAATTTATTGATAATCAAGTTGTTGCGAGATGCGGGTTGCGAGTCGAGCGTACACGCAACCCGCATCTCGCAACAAAACAAGCATTCATAAGATCTTAATTATCAATGAATTGACCTATTGAACATGAAATTCGGGATGACTCATGTTTGTTCGCTATTAGTCTTTATTCTTAAACGACAACTTCAAGATATGGTCGATTTTGAGAATTGAAAATATCGAAACTTAGAAGAAAGTTACAAAATGGTAGTCATAAGTGGCTTTAGAAGAAAATTAGTTTTCTGCTAAAGCCACTTGTTTTTTTTCAATCAATCACCCTCAAACCAATAATGCTCCACCCTACCGCAAAACCAATTTATGCAAACTCCTCATCCCATCCTTTTCAATACTCAAAAAATAAAGTCCAGAAGTGATGTGGTAAGATTTCAAATCTAAAGTAAGATTATGATCGGCCATTTTATTAAAAATATTTCTACCTGAAATATCGGTCAATGAAATCTGCGAATCCTTTTGAATGCCTTCGACATTCAAATGACCACTCGTTGGATTTGGAAAAATGAGGTAATTAATTGTATTGACTTTTGAATCAGTAGAAGAGAAATTTCCTTCCTCGAAAAATGGGGAACCATGCGTAAAGCTGGAAGTTTTCCAATAAGCAACATTGTTCGGATCACCAGTCGGATTGACTTCGACAGAGGTTAGTGATGGGCCATCTCCATCCGCTTCTTCTGGCCAAGGATCGGTATCAAAATAAGTGAATGATAAAATCTCATTTCCATCTGCATCTTCCACCCACACCAATTCGGAACTGTTTGAAAAATTGCCTGTAAAATTTCCACTCGGATCTTGGCCATATCTATCAAAGAATTTCGAAGGTTTGTCTGCCACCACAAAGTAATCACCTGCTGCTAAAACCGTGTTGTCAGGCACTACAAATTCGACTGCAGAATCAATTCTTACTCCCGAAATATTTAGCGCATCTGGCCCTATATTTTTAAATTCAATAAACTCGTAATCTTTGCCACCAATCGTATCGGTTCCAATGATTTCTCCATTTGGATGATAAGCCAGTTCTGTAACTTTAAAATTGGTAAAACTTGCTTGCGTTGGTGTTGCCAATATTTTCAATTCGCGAAGTGGGCTCCATTTTGTTCCAAACTTTGCGCGTGCTTTGATGATATGCGTTTTTTCTGTTTCGAAAACATAATTTTCTCCAGCTGCAATTTTATAAGCTGTTGGATTGAGACCCTTACCTTCCAGTTTTGGATCGGTTCCATCAAATGTATAATAGACTGGTATAATCGGATTTCCAGTGATTTCAACTTTTTCTTTTCCTTTTAAATGATAGAAATTTTCATCAATTGAAACATTGGAAATCAGATAACTTGGAGGAACAATATCGCTTACTTGAGAAAACCCTTCGCTTGTAAAAACCGACAGTATTAGACAAATAATAATTTTGTGGATTCGCATTTTATTAATTTTTTGTCGTAAAAATAGAAATCTAATGATTTAATCCGGTTCAAAAAATTATATACTATTGAAGATGCAAAGCTATTGACAAAACATTTTAGGGGAATTTTTGACTAAAAATACACCAAAACAGTCAGAGAATACCCCTAATTTGTCAGTTTGAAATAATTTACGCTCTGTATCTTTACCCCCAATTAAAAACACTCACTCACCTTTTCCCCCAACAGTTTGGTTTCCACTATTCAATGAATCGGTAAGATTCTATTTTCAAAGATTTACAAAAGGAAAAAACAAATAACTAATGAACAAATCTTTTTACTTCCCAATTTGGGTGACGGTCATTTTATTATTCCTGAGCTTTAGCACTTTTGCTCAAATGCGCGTATTTACTGATCAGCCAGATGCAACTTACACTGCGGGCGAGCAGATGAATTTCATTTTTGAAGGCGCAGGCAATGGTACCGCAACCTACAACATCAGATATGACCGAGGTCAAGCACCTGATATTACAGAAGGTACTGTACAAGTTTTTGGTGGAAGAGGACAAATTCCATTCACCTTGACGGAGCCAGGTTTTGTTTATTGCTACGTGACTTTAAATGGTCAGACCAGCGTAGCTGGAGCGGCTTTCTCCCCTTTTCAAATAGATGAATACGAAGAAGACCCAGCAGATTTCGATGCCTTTTGGCAGCGATGGAAAAATAAATTAGCGGCAGTGCCGATGAACCCAGTCGTTCAGCCACTCTTCCCAGATCCAAACTCACAGACGGATGATTTTAAAATCAATCTTGGGATGATTGACGGCAGACGGATATATGGCTATCTTTCAATTCCACAAGGAAATGGTCCCTTTCCAGCTATCATCACACATGCCTCTTTTGGTGGAAACGCCAATTTTTGCATTCCTCGACCAGAAATATGTTTAGAAGTAGGCGCAATTTCCCTTTCTATTTGGATGCATAATACAGAGCCAAATGTCGAAGATTTCAATGCCTACAAACCAGAAGTTTGGGATGATGAGGAGCGAATTTATTATCGCTACGGCGTTTTAGGATTGGTAAGAGCAATGGACTTTATCGAATCACTTCCAGAATACAATGGAAGAGATTTAGGACTTTTTGGTGTCAGTGAAGGAGGTGGGTTATCCATTTTGGCAGCGGGAGTTGATGACCGACCGACGATGGTTGGCGCTTCAATTTTTGCGCTAAGCGAACACTCAGGCTACAAATATGACAGAGCAAGTAGCTTCCCATATTTTTTGGTTAGAAGCATCACCACTTGGCCACCAGAACCAAATGAACGAGTAGTTCAAGCATCCAAATATTATGATGCGATGCGGGCAGCAAAAAGATACAAAGGTCCTGTTTATACCACAACCAATTACAAAGATGAGACGGTGATGTCGGCTACTAATTTTAGTACCTTCAATCAATTTAGAGGGCCAGCAGTCATTGCTCAAAAAATGGACGGCGTACACCTCAACCCAGATGAATTTTATTTAGGAAAATTTGATTTTATGCGAAAGCATCTAAATCAAGGAGGCAAAACAGGTTATCATGCCGATGCTGGAAATGATGTTTTTAATGCAAACGGCTCGGCTGCTCTTAATGGAAAAATAGAAGTCGATGGTATCGAAAATACTTCTATTCCTACCCTATGGGAAATGGTAAGTGGGCCTGGACAAGTAAATTTTGGAAACAAAACAGCACGTCAAACTACAGTTAGTTTTTCTACACCTGGTGAGTATGTAATTCGATTGAGAGCGACGGATCAATCTAAATTAGCTGCGACCAATGCCTTTTTCACAATCACTGACCACGTTGTTATTTCAACCAATTCTGGAGGAGATTTATGTGCAAACTTGGGAGGAGATGCCGACAATGATGGCGTTTGCGCCAACGATGATTGTGATGATAACAATGCCTCTATTTCAAAACCTGGCGATGCATGTGATGATGGAAATTCAAATACGACGAATGATATAATTCAGGCGGATTGTAGCTGTGCAGGTACCACAACTGCTCCATGTGCTACTGCCGGTGGCGATGCGGATGGCGATGGCATTTGTGCAGAAGAAGATTGCGATGATAATAATCCAGATATTTCTAAACCAGGTGATGCATGCGATGATGGCAATCCTACTACGGCGAATGATGTGATTCAAGCAGACTGTTCTTGTCGAGGAATTGCAGGGGTGCCTTGCGCCACTGCTGGTGGTGATGCAGATGGCGATGGCATTTGTGCTGATTTTGATTGCGACGATAACAATCCAAATATCTCTGTGAGAGGAGATGCTTGTGATGATGGCGATGCCAATACGATCAACGATATTATTCAGGCAGATTGTAGTTGCAAAGGGACAACCGTTGCGACTGGTTGTGGTGTTACATGGACAGTCAATGGTTTAAATCTTAACATCGAAAATCTCAACTACCCTATTCGAGCGATTAAGTTATTCAACAGCACTTTTAGTGAAGTTTTTGTTTGTAATGATTGGGTTGC
>CALHBQ010000363.1 GCA_937930815.1 uncultured Saprospiraceae bacterium
ATTGAATAAGTAATTCCCAGAAGGCAAATCCGTAATATCCATTTTTTGCAAAATAGGATTGACAGCTGCAGGTTCGAGTCTTTTGTAACCAGTTTTGACTGCTTTTCCAGTGTTTTTGTTGGAAGCATCTTGAATCGAATAGCTGATGAAATAGGTGTCGCCTACCACTTTGTCACTATTGTAAATTTCGTTATAAAAAATTAACTCATTGGCTTTGTTGTGATACCAATTGAATGGAAGTGGCTCTATTTCAATACCATTTTTTACGAGTGAATTTTCGGTAGTGGCCTTTTTATAACTCGCCAACAATTGGATATCAGATTGAAATAATTTTTCTTGGCTGTACTCCATAATGATGGGCGTGTTAAACTGTCTTTTGTTCTCAGGATTTCCTTTGTCGATGATATCAACAATTAATTGAAATTCTCCATTGGGTAGGCCATATCGTTTCAAATCAATAAAATCTTTCCGTTTTGGAACGGCAGGACTGTTCAATGTGAATTTGTCATACTTGATGATTTCTTCACCAACTCGTCCATCGGGTAATCTATTTTTAAAAACAATTAGAACCTCTGCCCCAGCTTGTAGATTGCCATTTTCGATTGTATCGTGATGCATTGTCTCTCCTACAAAATGCAGATAGATTTCCACATAATTTTGCTGTTGACTATGAAACGTGCAAAACGAAACACTGGCATCTAAACCAAATAAATTGCTTTGAAAAGCAATGAAAACGAAAAGTAACAACAGGCGATTTCTCATGTCTTTGATTTTATAAAAAACGAATTTAGTAGCTAAATATCAGCACTGCAAAAGAGAAAAAAGAATAAGTCAGGTTTTCTAAAGACACGGTTTTTTAATAGGAAACCTATTCAGAAGACCCAAAATGTATTCTAATTACTTTTTAGCTGACCAAGCATCATAGCCGCCTTCCAAATTGTATAAATTTTTTAATCCAGCTTTTGCCATAATTTTGCAAGCTGTTACGCTTCTTCCACCTGCTTTGCAATAAACCATATACTCAGTCTCCTCATTCATTTTTGTGATGTTGGAAGCAAACGAAGGCAATTTTACATCGAAATTAATTGCTCCTTCGATATGTCCTGCATCATATTCCTCGACGGTTCGTACGTCCATAATGACGACTTTTCCTTTTTTAATTTTTTCTTGAAAAGCGGCTACATCCATATTTGTATAGGAAGAAACTGAAGCTTCACTTGGGGAAGATTCAGATGATGCAGTTCTTGGATTTTCGTTTTTGCAGCTAAAAGCTACTGTTGAAATTAATAGAATGGTAATCAGTATATTTTTCATAATTTAAATTGATTTAAACAAACTCTCATTATTAGATTAACTCGCGCCAAAAAAGCCCAAACAATTTTTACAAAGGCATTGACCTCCAAATTGTTCTTTGACGTTTTCTTGTGTTTTGGAAAATAATTCTTTGGCGTTACACCAACAAGTTTCGTCACCGTAGCAAATGTTTCCTTTGCCACATCGGGCACATCGATCTGCAAATGATTCGTCTTCGCTTAAGCTCGAACTGGCAACTTCTCCTTCCATTGGTGGATTGAGTTTGGTGACTTTTACTTCCAAACTAGACATATTGCTGAATTGATACTTCAACCCAAGAATAATTCGTAAAATAACTTGCTCCAAAAGTTTGGAAGACTTGCGCATCTCTGCTCCGACAATCAAATAAACGGTTTCGTAATTGATTGTCGCTGCCAATTCGTCTTCTATCGCTGCTTGATGCGTATTGGTGCTGATATGGACATCAACCAAATATTCACCACCAATAACACGCTCTTCTGGATAATATCCGTGATAAGCGTAAAATTTCATTCCTTCAAGCGAGATGATTGCCATGAATCTTTGTTTAATATAAAACTTGAAATAACTTCAAAGCGTAAATTTAAACAACTTAAATAGAAGCAAAGTGTGAATAAATGATTTTTCAATCTAATAGTTACCTTAGCCTTCCCAAAAACGTAACGTGGAATGGTATTCCGCGAATGTCGCTTTTGAAATTTATAGAAATGATTGATAGAGAAATATTTAAAAAGTTAGATAAAGAAATACCTTCCTTTATTTTTGAATCGGTCGAAAAAATAATAGGGTATAAGTTGTCAGAGTCTTTTAAGTTTTTCATTTCCAATCATAAAGTTGATGAAAATTCAATTGAAATAAAATTTCAATATACAAATGGAGCACAAGGTTCTCTACTACCTGTGTTTAAGAATGACACTAATCAAAAAGCTCTTATTGATGCTTTTTATGACCCTGTATATTTAATTTATAACTGGCACACAAGGTTAGACGACTATACAGAAACACATGGCATAATCGAAATTGGGGACGGAGGCTGGTCTGGACATGGAGGAATATATATAGGAGTAAAACCAGATAATTTCGGATATGTATATTATATAGATTGGACAAATGACTATGGTGGTTGGCATATTGAACCAAATAAATTAAAAGAAAATTTTATTATTTGCCGTAATTGGGATTCTTTCATTTCAGGAATCGCCTACGAGAATAACGACGTTTATAATGAAATAAAACACCTTTTATAAATCTTTGCAGAGCAACGCTCCGCATTACGTAAAACAGAAAAATGCAACTTTCAGATTTTATACAAATAGAAGTCAAAGACCATATCGCGATCTGCACAATCGATCATCAGTTCGAATCAATGAACATCGTTTCGCCAGAAGTAATTGGCCTTTTCGATGAATTAAAAAATAGAATTAAACAAGACGATAATATCCATGCAGTAGTGTTGATTAGTGGAAAACCTGATTTTATGGCGGGAGCAGATATCAAAGCTTTTGCAATTGAAAAAGAAGGGGACTTCCGACCAATCCAAAAGAAAGGGCATGATACCTTGGATGAGATTGAGGCTTCTAAAAAACCATTCGTTGCAGCTATCAATGGTGCAGCAGTTGGTTTAGGGACAGAGCTTTCATTGGCTTGTCATGCGCGTATTGCGACCAAATCTCCACGT
>CALHBQ010000364.1 GCA_937930815.1 uncultured Saprospiraceae bacterium
GCTGCCATTTCTTCTGGCACAGTTTTGAATTTCTTTTTAGAACTATCGTCAATTTTTTTATTCAATTCATTGAATGCTTCAGCCATATCTCTTGGGATATAAACTCGATTAAGTACCTTCTGACGAATACGACGGTTGTACATTTTTTCGTACTCTTTCTTATTATTTGGAGGTCCAATTTGTGCAAAAGAAAAATCAGGCAACATCAAAAGAAAAAGAGATGCAATTAATATAGACTTGGGATTCATTATTTTTCTCATAAATTTCGAGGTAACAGTCAAACTATGTTTTTGAAATGGTGTTTTCTTTATGAAATCTTTCTTGCTTTGCAGCAAAGAAACTTCATTTACCGCACAAAAAACGGAAATAAATAGAAAATAATATGTGGAAAGGAACCATAATGCATGAATTGAGGAATATTCCTAATTTTTGGAGGCGTGTCACTCAAAATAAGGTGCCAGATCATCATGCCGAAAAAATTAGATTTGGAGAGGATATGTTTCAATATTTTCTATTTTTAAAACCTAAAACGCCCATCAAAAAAGTCATCATCTATTATCATGGAGGTGGATGGATTTTTGGAAGACCTGAAATGTTTGCCTACTCTGCTACCCCATTTTTAGAAAAAGGATATGCCGTTTTTTTGCCGACTCATAGACGTTTAGCAACGGTTGATTTCCAAGGAATGCGCGAGGATTTGACCACTGCTGCACCACTCATTTTTGATAAAATAGAAGAAGAAGGACTGTCTGACTTACCCATTATCTTAGGTGGAATGTCTTCGGGAGCGCACCTCGCTTCACATCTTTTTTATGATGAAGTCGAGTTAAAAAAGGCAGGTTTTGAAGAGCATCCTTTTGATGCCTTGATGCTTTTTGGCGCTCCGCTCAATTTGGCAAAAATGTCCAGAACTTTTGTACTCAGAAAATTGGCAGGAAAACGAAGAGGTGATTTGTTCAAGTACGCCAGTACTTTCAACTTTTTACCATCAAAAATTCGAAAACCTGTCTTTGGAATTCATGGTACAAAAGATGGATTGGCGAAATTCAAAAACAACATTTCCTTTTTTGAAAAACTAAAATCTTATCAAGCCGAAATCACTAAATATGTTGTTTTAGAAAAAGGCACCCACATGGATGCCGTGTCTTGGGCACATACCGATGGTACATTGAGGCATCAATTGTTAGATTGGATTGAAACTATTCGTTAAATTCGTGGCAAATAAGATTTTGATGCAAATGAATAGAGTTCTACTTCTAAATTTCCTTTTCTCAATTTTGGCGCTGCCAATATTAGCTCAATGCCCTGTAACAGCAACTGCGACAGCAACACCAGACGTGATTTGTAGCCCTGGTGGAGTCGTGAATTTATCAGGAACCAACACAGCTACTACACTTTTTGAAGAATTTTGGACAGCTTCGGTAGGAAGTGTGATTAATCCAAACGCAGCAAATACAACTGCAAATATTTCTGTTCCTACTACCTTTACCTATACCGCAAGGGCGTGTGACAACAACAACTTGATTGTTAATGGAGATTTTGAAGGTGGGAATACTGGATTCACGAGTTGGTTTACTTTTTCGACAAGTTTTTTTCCAACTCCTGGAGAATATTACATAACAGATGACCCCAGTCTTTTTGGATTTCCAAATTGCGTTGATAAAACCCCTGGCAGTGGTGTAAATATGCAACTTATTGATGCATTAGGAATTGACAATGAAAATGCATGGTGTCAAACTGTTTCGGTCAATCCTACTTCAGATTATAAGTTTACTTTTTGGGGATTGGCATTAGTATTAGGCACTATTTTGGAGGCAACTATTAACGGAACTCCCATTGGCTCAACAGTAATTCCAGCTCCTTTGTTTGGTGTTTGTGATTGGAGAAAAGTTGAGCAAACATGGGTAAACCCTGGTGTTTCGAGTGCTCAGATTTGTATAACCAATACCACATCTTCCATATTTTCATTATTTCCTCCTTCTGTGGCATCTCCTGTTTACGCCCTCGACGAAATAACTTTTGTAGAATTATGCACAGATTCAGATGATGTTTTTGTTGATGTCATACTGACTGAAGCAAACATCGCCAAACCAACCCCGTCAATTGATTGCAGTGGAAATAGTGTAACCCTTGATGGAAGTGCCTCTTCTTCTGGTCCAAATATTACTTATCAATGGACAACCTCTGGTGGAAACATTGTAGGTTCAACGACAAACAATACTGCAGATATTGATAAGGCTGGAGATTATACTTTGACCGTAACTTATGATGACGGAACGACTGTTTGTTCTGATGCAGAAACGGTTACTGTAACAGATGCGAGTGTGGAAGCAATAATTCTTCCACCACCTGTAATTGATTGTGATGGGAATCCTGTAACCCTTGATGGAAGTACATCAACATCCGGCTCTAATATTTCCTATTCATGGACAACTACGGATGGAAATATTGTGGGCTCTTCAAATAATCCAACAATTGATGTGGATATGGGAGGAAGTTATACTTTAACAGTAACTTATGACGATGGAACAATAATTTGTACAGACAATCAGACCGTAATTGTTGAGCAAGCAATTGCTGATGCAGCAGTTTTTTGGCCGCCTCCCCTCGGATGTGGAGGTGGGACTCTTACTATTGATGGAACTCTTTCTTCCTCAGGACCTTTCACAACTTACCAATGGACAACTCCTGATGGAAATATCGTTGGCCCTTCTACAAACACAACAGTTGATGTAGATATGGCAGGTTCTTATACTTTAACCGTTACCTATGATGATGGAGTGTTTATTTGCACTGATGCTGTAACAGTTTCAGTTAGTGGAGGAACCGCAATAGCCGTGATTGTTCCTCCTCCAACTATTGATTGTTCAGGTGCTCCAATTACAATTGATGGCAGTGGCTCAAGTTCAGGGCCATTTATAACTTATCAATGGACAACACCTGATGGGAATATTATTGGATCATCAACTAACTCAACGGTCGATGTCGATATGAGCGGTAGTTACACCCTAACAGTAACTTATGATGATGGAATAAACATTTGTACGGATGATGAAACAGTAACAGTTGAAGAAATCAATGCCGAAGCATTAATAGTTCAACCTCCTATTATTGATTGTATTGGAACTCCAATTACAATAGATGGCAGTGGCTCAAGTTCGGGACCATTTATAACTTACCAATGGACGACGCCAGATGGGAACATTGTTGGTTCTTCAACTAATCCAACAGTTGATATCGACATGGCAGGAACCTATACTTTGACCGTAACTTATGATGATGGTACAAACATTTGTACGGATGATCAAACGGTTACTGTGACTCAAGCAAGCGCTGAAGCAATTATTATTCCTCCCCCTTCAGTTGGTTGCAATGGGTCTCCAATTACGATTGACGGCAGTGGCTCAAGTTCGGGGCCATTTATAACTTACCAATGGACCACACCTGATGGGAACATTGTTGGTTCTTCAACTAATCCAACAGTTGATATCGACATGGCAGGAAGCTATACTTTGACAGTAACTTATGATGATGGTACAAACATTTGTATTGATGATGAAACGGTTACCGTTAATCAATCGGGTGCAGAAGCAATTGTTGTTCCTCCTTCAACCATTGATTGTGTTGGGACACCAATTACAATAGATGGAAGTGGCTCAAGTTCAGGGCCATTTATAACTTACCAATGGACCACAATTGATGGAAATATTATAGGTTCTTCTACCAATCCAAACGTAGATGTAGATATGGAAGGAAGTTACACATTGACAGTAACTTATGACGATGGCAATATCGTATGCACTGATATGGAATCAGTTACAGTAACTCAAGCTGAAGCTATTGCTCTAATTGCACCTCCTTCTTCGATTGGGTGTAGTGGAAGTCCTATTATTCTTGATGGAAGTGGTTCAAGCTCAGGAACTTTTATAACTTATCAATGGACGACGGCTGATGGGAATATTATAGGTCCTTCTACAAATTCAACTGTAAATGTTGACATGGGCGGAACTTATACATTAACTGTAACTTATGATGATGGAAATATAATTTGTACAGATGATGAAACCGTAACAGTAATTCAAGCCGAGGCAGAAGCATTAATAATTCCACCTCTTACAATTGACTGTGATGGAAACTCAATAACTATTGATGGAAGTGGGTCAAGTTCAGGGCCATTTATCACCTATCAATGGACGACACTTGATGGGAATATTATAGGTTCTACGGCTAATCCAACCGTTGTTGTTGATATAGCTGGCAGCTATACTTTGACCGTTTTATATGATGATGGAACAACTATTTGTTCTGATGCTGAAACAATTATAGTAAATGATGCAAGTGTTGAAGCAATTATTGTAAACCTGTCAGTTATTGATTGTGACGGAACTCCAATCACTATAGATGGCAGTGGCTCAACTACTGGCCCAAATATTACCTATTCATGGACTACTCCTGATGGAAATATTGTCGGAAGCACCTCTGGAAATTCAATTACTGTTGATGAGGGTGGAGAATACATTTTAACAGTTACCTACGATGATGGAACCACTATTTGTACAGATACAGAGAGTGTTATTGTAAACGAAATTAAAATTGAAGCCATAATTGCAATTCCAGATTTAATTGATTGTGATAATAATCCGATAACCTTAGATGGTTCAAATTCTTCAAGTGGTACTAATATTTCTTATTCTTGGACCACTCCCGATGGGAATATTATTGGTTCTTTTTTAGGAAACACTGCATCGGTTGATATGGCAGGTGATTATACTTTGACGGTTACTTATGATGATGGAACAACCAAATGCTCTGTTTTTGAAACCGTCACAGTGACTGAGGTTGAAGTAGAAGCGAATATTATTACTCCAAATTTAATCGACTGCGATAATAATCCAATAACCATAGACGGCTCAACTTCTACAACTGGTCCAGATCTTACTTATTCATGGTCAACTCCTGATGGAAATATTTTAGGAGCAACCTCTGGCAATACGATTGATGTAGATATGGAAGGTGAATATATTTTAACCGTTACCTACAATGATGGAAATATAATTTGCTCAGATGTAGAAAGTGTATTTGTAAATGAGATAGAAATCGATATTATCATTGATACGCCACCAGTTATTGATTGTAATGGCACTCCTGTTCTAATAGATGGAAGCAGCTCAACTACTGGCGTAAATATTTTCTATTCATGGACTACACCTGATGGGAATATTTTGGGGAGTACTACTGGAAATACAATTAATGTAAATATGGAAGGTGAATATTTCCTTACCCTCACTTATGATGATGGTGTTAC
>CALHBQ010000365.1 GCA_937930815.1 uncultured Saprospiraceae bacterium
AATCTAAAAAATGAAAAAGAACATTGCAGACATGCGGCAGAAGTACGGTGAGGTAGATTTGTCTCCCGAAAATGTTTCGCCCAATCCATTTCAACAATTTCAAGACTGGTTTAGTGTTGCTTCCGAAAGTGGTATTTTGGAGCCCAACGCGATGACGCTCGCCTCCGCCACGTCAGATGGTAAACCTTCCGCGCGAATCGTTTTATTAAAAGGAATTGATGAAAAAGGCTTTCTTTTTTACACTAATTACGAAAGTAGAAAAGGAGAAGAGTTGATTGAAAATCCACAAGCGGCGTTGATTTTCTATTGGGATACCTTGCACCGTCAAGTAAGAATCGAGGGAAAAGTGGAAAAGGCTTCCAAAAAAACTTCCGATGCCTATTTTAATAAAAGACCAAAAGGAAGCCAGATCGGAGCATGGGCGTCACCCCAAAGTCAGGTGATAGAATCAAGAGCAATTTTAGAAAACAATAAAGTATCCTTAAACGAAGAATACGCTGATCAAGATCATCTTCCTCGACCTAAACATTGGGGTGGCTTCCGAGTCAAACCACAGCGAATTGAGTTTTGGCAAGGTCGTAATAATCGCCTTCATGACCGAATCGTTTACGAAAAACAACGAAATGGTCGTTGGAAAATATTTAGATTAGCACCGTGATTTATAGGGGAGAGGAGCGAGGGGTGAGGTGAGAGGTTTGGATTCAAAGAATGTACGAACCTCTTTCCTCACTCTTCTCACCTCGCTCCTGAAAACCAACTTTATGCAAAAAACAGTAACCTTCTTAGAGGCCATCAGTGAGCAGGTCGGGAAGTATTCCGCCTGGGCGACTTCTCTTATGGTTTGGCTTATCTGCATTGATGTGCTGATGCGCTACCTTTTCAATTTTACCTTAATTTGGATTGTTGAGTTGGAAATTTACTTTTTCGCACTCACTTTTTTGTTTGGAGGCGCTTATGCTTTTAAGCATGACAAACATGTGCGTGTTGATTTGTTTTACGCCAATTATTCCAAAAAAGGAAAAGCTTGGGTTAACTTGATTGGTGGATTGTTGTTCCTCGTTCCGTGGTGTGTCGTGTCGGTTATCGTTTGCTGGCGGTACTTTACATTTTCGTGGACATGGGGGGAGACTTCTGCGCAGCCGGGCGGATTGCCTGCTGTTTACGTGCTCAAGTTTATTCTATTTATGGGGTTTGTTTTTTTGTTGCTTCAGGGCATTGCTTCAATCTTGAAATCGGTTTTAATTATTAAAAGTGAGGAGTAAGGGTGATTCATGAATCACCCTTACAGCTGATGATCAATAAAACAAGTTTTTAAAACTAACAATGGGAGTACTCGCACTTATACTTTTTCTAATCATTTTTGTCCTTATTTTAAAAGGATACCCAGTTGCTTTTACACTGGGTGGTGTGTCGATTCTTTTTGCGTTGGTGCTTTGTGTGGTATATCCAGAAGCCATTCGATTTGCGGATTTGCGATTGTTACCCTTTCGTTTTATGGGAACAATCAACAACTTTGTGTTGCTCGCCGTTCCGCTGTTTATCTACATGGGTATCATGCTCGAAAAGTCAGGTTTAGCAGAAAGCCTATTGGAAACGATGGCTATTCTTTTTGGCAAATTCAAAGGTGGATTGGCAGTTTCGGTTGTAATTGTCGGGGCGTTACTGGCTGCTTCTACAGGTATCGTTGGAGCGACGGTGGTGACAATGGGGCTCATCAGTTTGCCGACGATGTTGAAACGAGGTTATAAACCTGAATTAGCAACTGGCGTTATCGCTTCCTCGGGAACTTTAGGACAAATCATACCTCCATCAGTAGTGCTTGTTTTGCTGGCAGATACGATAAGTAGTAGTTCGAGAGGAGGTGTGCAGGTCGATGTAGGTTCGATGTTTCAGGCGGCAATCCTTCCTGGGTTTATGTTGGTAATGGCCTATATCGCTTACATTTTAATAATTAGTGCCATCAAACCAGAATGGGCTCCATCGATGCCTGCCGAAGAAATTGAAGCATTCAAAGGAGAAGGATTTGGCGGTAGGGTAGTGAAGGCATTTTTATTGCCGATGCTTTTAATGATTGCGGTTTTGGGTTCTATTTTCGCTGGGATTGCTTCTCCGACAGAGGCGGCAGCAGTGGGTGCGATGGGTGCGACTGTTCTTACTTTAATACAAGGAAAATTCACATGGAAAATACACAATGAGGTCATGCAACAAACCATGCATTTAACGGCAATGGTTTTCTTTATTTTGTTGGGCGCGACGACTTTTACATTGATTTTCAGGACTTTAGGTGGTGATGACTATCTCGTAGAATTGATTCAAAGTGCCGATTTAGCACCGATGACTTTTTTGGCGATTGTGATGATTGTTATTTTTGTCGCTGGATTTTTTATTGATTTTATTGAAATCATTTTTATCATTGTTCCAGTGGTCACCCCCATTTTTAATGTGTATGAAATTGATATGCTTTGGGTCGGGGTACTCATGGCGATGAATTTACAAACCTCTTTTTTGACGCCACCTTTCGGTTTTTCTTTATTTTATTTAAAAGGCGTAGCACCTCCCGAAATCACTACTCAACAGATATACCGAGGGATTATCCCTTTTATCATAATTCAAATCGTTTTTCTTGGAATCGTCATAGCGTTTCCTGAGATACTTTATGTTTTTTGATAGAAACAAGAAATAAGAAACGAGATGCAAGACGTGCGTCTATCGTCTAACAGCGAAGCGGTCTAACATCTAACATCTACATAAATTATGAAAAGAAAAGACTTTCTAAAAAAAGGATTGATAGCAGCTGCGGCAACACCTGCACTACTGTCGGGCTGTAAAAACGAAGTGGAAGAAACAGGCGCACCGAACATCATTACCAACAAAAAATATCAATGGCGAATGGTGACCACTTGGCCACCCAATTTCCCCGTTTTGGGAGAGGCAGCCAACTTGCTTTCTGAATGGGTGAGTAAAATGTCTGGCGGTCGTTTGGAAATCAAAGTTTATGGAGCAGGGGAGTTGGTACCACCGTTTGAAGCATTCGAAGCAGTCGCGCAAGGCATTGCCGAAATGGGTTGTGGAGCACCTTACTATTGGGTTGGAAAATCACCCGCAGCCGTTTTTTTTGCAGCCGTTCCTTTTGGTATGAATGCGCAACAATTAACAGCATGGATGGTCTCTGGTGGAGGTTTGGAATTGTGGAAAGAAGTGTACGAACCATTCGACTTGATTCCGTTTTTGGGTGGAAATAGTGGGGTGCAAATGGGTGGCTGGTTCAACAAAGAAATCAACACCGTCGATGATTTAAAAGGTCTGAAAATGCGTATCCCTGGCCTCGGCGGAAAAGCATTGGAGAAAGCAGGTGGCGCGGCCATGACTGTTGCAGGCGGTGAAATCTATACCAATCTCGAACGAGGCGTAATTGATGCTACCGAATGGGTCGGCCCATACCATGATTACAAAATGGGTTTCCCAAAAGTGGCGAAATATTACTACAACCCCGGCTGGCATGAGGTCGGTACACAACTCGAATTTTTCGCTACCAAATCAACTTACGAAGCTCTACCACTTGATTTGCAAGAGATAATTCTTTCTGCGTCAATGCGTATTCAAACTTGGATGTTAGCGGAATTTGATGTGAAAAACGCCATCTATCTTCAAAAAATAATCGAGGAAGGCAAAACCGAAATTCGTGAATTTCCCAAACCAGTTTTGGATCAATTAAAAATTTATACGGAAGAAGCGGTTCAGGAATTGATTGGTTCCGATCCCTTGGCCAATAAGGTTTATAAAAGTTATAAGGCGTTTCAAACAAAAGCGGCGGCTTGGTCGAAGATTACGGAGCAGGCGTATTATGATAAGGTTATGAGGTGAGTTATTGGTTGATCAGTTTATTAGTTAATCAGTATTGAAAAGCGCTGCTGGTTCTGGCCTCCAGACCGGAACCACCACCTGTCCGTCCGTCTCCAGACTTGTCCGCCGTGGCTGACGGAAACATAGAAATTAGTGCTTAAAATTTGCGTCAGTATCAGACGGACAAATCAGATACGCGCCAATAGTGCGACCTAGTCTGGAGATAGAGCTGAGCAAGGCTCCCCACCAGTAAGGGCAATTCATGAATTGCCCTTACTGGAACTGGAGACGCCAACAAAAAAAGGAGAATGCAAACGCATTCTCCTTTTTCTTTCAAAAATATATTTGAAACTAAACCTTAATTATCCGTTGCTGGAACAACAGGAGCCAAAACACCCATCTGATGCAGCGCACGTTCAGAGGCCGTTTGCTCCGCACTCTTTTTATTAAAATCATCTGCGACAGAAATCTTTTCTCCATTGACCATCACGGCAACTTTGAAACGATCACGTTTTTCGTATTTATAACGAGCGATGAGTTTGTAAGAAACATTTTGACCATTTTTCTGACACCACTCCAATAATTGACTTTTGTAGTTATCGTCAAAACTTTCTAACTCGTGAATGTCAACGTAATTCATTAAAATCTTACGGATGAGGTATCTTTTAGTACCATCATATCCCAACTCCAAATAAACTGCGCCCACCAATGCTTCTACCGCATTTCCTAACATCGAACGGCTCAGTCGCGTCGTATTTTGTTCCGCAAGCATGAGATCCAATTCCATTTTCTCACCAATCTTATTGAGTGATTTACGCTTAACGATTTTGGAACGCATCTTAGTCAAAAAGCCCTCATCTGCGTGTGGATACTTTTTGAAAAGGTACTCGGCCACGATGGTTCCCAATATGGCATCTCCTAAATATTCGAGACGCTCATTGTTGGTCATGGCGTAAGAGTCATTGTCATTTCCGTTGGAACGATGCGAAAACGCCAATTGAAAAATAGAGAGGTTATAAGGCACAAAGCCTAATAACTCTTTCAATTTGCGTGCGAAGTGCTTGTCCTTCGAAAGATAAAGGTTGTGAAATCTTTTAATTAGTCTAAACATTTAGTCAAGGCTACGGGCGATATTTTCTAACTATCACCGTTGAATTATGCCCACCAAACCCAAACGTATTCGTAACAGCTGCATTCACCTCTCGGTATTGTGCTTTGTTGAACGTAAGGTTCAGCTTGCTATCAATCTCCGGATCATCCGTGAAAT
>CALHBQ010000366.1 GCA_937930815.1 uncultured Saprospiraceae bacterium
ATCAATATGCAGAAAGAATTGCTGGTGCGTTTGCCGATAGTGAAAAATTCATCTATACGGTTGAAACAAGAAATGGCCCAGAGCATGATGATTTTGATGAAATTCGAAAGTATTATTCAAAGAAACATGGCGACGAGCAGTTCACAAAACCAGTCATTCTTTTGACGGATAGATATACTATCAGTGCAGGTGAAATTTTCTTACTTCACATGAATTCATTTGGCCATGTGGTACAAATGGGTGATACCACGGCAGGTGATTTTTCTGATGGAAGTGCAGAACGTTTTTTGCCTAATGGTTGGCTTTATAGATATTCTATTCAACAGTTTTTATTACCAGATGGTAGTTCTTTAGATGGCATTGGCCATGTCCCTGATGAATATGTGAAAAATACAATCGACGATATAAAAGCAGGCAAAGATTTAGTCATGGATCGTGCTTTTGAATATTTGAAAGAGGAATATAACATTGAGTAAACAAATACAATCGTAGTTCGAGTGACCACAATAGTAGTTCGAGCGCAGTCGAGAATGGAAGCATGGAAATCGATCTCTGCTCTTTCGTTCTCGGCTGCGCTCGAACTCCAAATTTCGTCATCCGTTTTTCATCTATCTTCATTCGTCGTCGTCCCTCGTCATTCGTATTTCAAAGCTTCAATTGGATTAGCCACCGCTGCTCGATAAGCTTGATAACTCACTGTCAATAAGGCAATTACGATAGCTACTATCGTTGCAAAGACAAAAGGCAACCACGGCATTTCTATTTGATAAGAAAAATTGGACAGCCAACTTCGAGCTAACAAAAGACTAATCGGATAAGCTAAAACATTCGCAATCAAAACCAATTTCAAGAAGTCAGTGGTCAGCATTTTCATGAGTTCAGGAACGGTAGCACCGAGCACTTTTCGGATACCGATTTCTTTGGTGCGTTGCTCTGCGGAGTAAGCTGCCAAACCGTACAATCCCATCATTGCGATTAACATTGCAAGAATTGTGAGGTACAAAAACATGTGTCCAAAATTTTCTTGCTCTTTGAAAAGGGCAGCAAAATTAGCATCCAAAAAAGTATATCGAAACGGATGCGCAGGTTCCATTTTGTTCCAAGCGGCTTCTATATTTTCGATGGTTGCTTGCATATTTTGCGGAGCGATTTTTATTGACGCCCACCATAAACGATTGTCAAGCGAAAGTACCATTGGACGTATTTCGTTTGAAAAACCTTCAATGTGAAAATCTTTTACGACTCCAACAATAGCTCCTTCTTGACGTGCTCCTAACCAGGTCATCCGCTGTCCAATTGGACTTTCGAGATTGTATAATTTTAAAGCCGTTTCATTTAAAATAAAAGTACGAGTCGAGTCATTATCTATGCCATGACCAAACTTTCGACCTTCCACTATTTCCAAATCAAGTGTTTCGAAAAAATCGTAATCGACCTCTAAATTCCAAAGCGGCAGATGCTCTTCGCTACCATGTAATTTGTACATATTTTGATTTGGCATCTGGCCGGGCAAGTATGAGGACCGAGAGATGTTTATGACATTTGGTATTTTTGAAAATTCGCTTTTATGTGTTCTAAAATTATCAACTGCTTTTTGAGTTTGCATCGGCAGCACCAAAACCTGATCTCCTGAAAAACCCAAATTTTTATTATGCATAAAAGAAATCTGACTAAAGATGATCGCCATTCCAATTATCAAAATAGTAGATGCTGCAAATTGTAAAACCACCATGCTCTTTCTGAAAAATGAACCACTTTTCGTTTTGGTCATATCACCTTTTAAAACACTCGCAGGTCTAAAACTGGATAGAAAAAACGCTGGATAACTTCCTGCGAAAATTCCATAAATCAGCGTCACCGCTAATGCGAAAAATACGGTCGTTTCAAAACCTTTTTCAAAAAGTTTTAAATCTGTTTCCATGATAGC
The DNA here is from genome assembly GCA_937930815.1 of uncultured Saprospiraceae bacterium. Classification (GTDB taxonomy): domain Bacteria; phylum Bacteroidota; class Bacteroidia; order Chitinophagales; family Saprospiraceae; genus JAGQWW01. The sequence continues at coordinate 1,928 of CALHBQ010000366.1, forward strand.
GTTGAAACTTGGAAGAAACAACTCGACCAAAATAAAAGCAATGAAAAGTGCAATCAAACATTGGACAACTGCCTCTATCAAAAACTGAGCAATCAACATTCCACGCGAAGCTCCAGAGACCTTTCTGACGCCAACTTCTTTTGCTCTTTTTGAAGAACGGGCAGTGGCCAAATTCATGAAATTGATGCCCGCAATCAACAAAACTAAAAAGGCAATCGAGACAAAAGCATAAACGTAAATGATACTTCCATTCGCATTAATCTCCCAGTTTTTTTGTGGGTACAAATGAATATCTGTCAATGGTTTGAGAATAAAATTATATTCGTTTTTAGCCATAAATTCTTCCAAAGACATACTGAAAGTCTTTTCAACATCAATGCGTTGTTTTTCTAAAAAACTGGCTTGAATTGTCTTGTTAAAATCAACATGATCTACGCCTTCATTTAATTTTACATAGGTGTAATGGTTGTTGTTAATCCAGATATTATCTATCTCATTGGAAGAAACAAAAAAGGAAAAATCAATGTGTGAATTTCCTTTCGGCGGAGCCACTACACCTGTCACCACAAAGTTGCGGCGTTCATCAAAAATGAGTGGCTGATTGATTGGATTTTCATCGCCATAAAGCAAGTGCGCAGTCTCTTGAGTCAATACGATTGACTTATCTTTTTTCAATGCTTCCTCCTTATCTCCGTGTATAAATTCATAATCGAAAACATTGAAAAAACTACTATCGGCACTACTTCCTTTTCTTACATAAAATTTCTTTTCTCCCATCCGCATCAGTATTTCTTGATTGATGGTTTTGAAACGAGTCGCATCTTCTACGGTCGTAAATTCAGTTCGCAATGCCTCTGCCATCGGACTGCAACTTGCTGGCGAATTAAAGGCCGAACCAAGCATATTGCCTTCCATTCCTATTCGATAAATTCTATCATGACCAGTGATATGTTTTTCATAACTCGTCTCTTTTCCTACATAGAGAAAAACGATGATACTGACCATAAGCCCCAATGCCAATCCGATGATGTTGATGGCTGCATAACTTCGATTCTTTTTCAAATTTCGAAACGCTACTTTTATATAATTGCTAAACATTATTTTAGAAGTTGAAAGTTAAAAATTTGATGTTTTCTTTTATTGGTGCACGGTTTAGGGTACACGGTACACGGCGTGACTTGTCGCTCGTTTTTCGTGTACCGTCCAGCGAAGCGACCGTGAACCGTGTACCGCCTTCTACTCATACTTAAGCGCCTTAATCGGATCCGAAATCGCTGCCGAATACGCCTGATAGCTCACCGTCAAAACCGCAATCACAATCGCAATCACCGAAGCCAAAATGAATGGCATAATCGGCATGTCAATCTGATAAGTAAATTGCGATAGCCAGTTTCTTGCCAACAAAAGACTAATTGGATAAGCAAAAACATTTGCAATCAAAACTAATTTCACAAAGTCTTTTGTCAACATTTGCATGAGTTGCGGAACAGATGCACCGAGGACTTTTCTTATCCCAATTTCTTTTGTACGCTGCTCTGCTGTAAAAGAAGCAAGGCCATACAAACCCATCGCGGCAATGATGATTGCTAAAATAGTTAGGTACAAAAACATGCGCCCGAAATTTTCTTGGTCTTTGAAAATGGCACCAAATCTTTCATTTAAAAAATGATAAGTCATTGGGTGACTTGGTTCCATGGTTGCCCATTTGGTCTCAATATATTCTACCGTTTGTTGCGCGTTTTCAGGTGCGATTTTAATCGTAGCCATCCATTGTTCCGAACTCAAAGCAAGCACAATCGGTTTGATTTCGTAATCGAAACTTTCTGTATGAAAGTCTTTCACGACGCCTACAATTTTTCCAGTTGCATCACGATTATTGCCTGTCGCCATTTTTATCCTTTTGCCAATTGGGTTTTCAATATTGTATTTCTCAAGTGCCGTTTCGTTAACTATAAAAACGTTTGAAGAATCATTATCCATTTGATTGTCAAAGGCTCTTCCTTCTGCCAATTTCAAATCCAGCGTTTTAAGAAAATCGAAATCAACTGCGATAATCCACATTGGGATTTGTTCATCAGAATTTCCAACTTCAAACATGGTTTGACTGGTAATTCCACCTGGTAAACTATTGGAACGAGAGATGCTTTTGATATTCGGATGCTTCAAAAGTTCATCTTTATGTTGCTTGAAATTTTCAACAACTGCATCTGTTTGTAATGGAATCATCATCACTTGTTCTCCAGAAAATCCCAAATCCTTTTTATGCATAAAAGAGATTTGACTAAAGATAATCGACATTCCAATTATCAAAACAGTAGAAGCGGTGAACTGTAAAACGACCATGCTTTTTCTGAAAAAAGAACCACTTTTCGTTTTGGTCATATCTCCTTTCAAAACCGTTGCTGGTTTGAATTTTGAAAGAAAAAACGCTGGGTAGCTTCCAGAAAACAATCCGTAAATCAGCGTAACAATTAAAGCAAAAAGTGCCGTTTCTTTAAAACCAGTATTGAATAAACTCAAATCCGTATCCATCACATTGTTGAAACCCGGAAGGAATAATTCAACCATGACAAATGCAAAAAACAAAGCCAATAAACTTTGCATCATTGCCTCAGTCAAAAACTGTGTAATCAACATTCCTTTCGATGCACCGGAGATTTTTCTGACGCCCACTTCTTTTGCTCTTTTGGCAGAACGGGCAGTTGCCAAGTTCATAAAATTGATTCCTGCAATCAATAATATCAAGAATGCAATCGCTGCAAAAACGTATAAGTAAATGATATTTCTATTTTGAGAAATCTCATAATTGGTATGTGAATGCAAGTGAATATCTTTCAGAGGAATCACATAATGACGTCCTGTTTCATCGCTTGCTTTGTATTCTTCGATGGTCATTTTGTTGTACTTCTCGATTACCGGTTCTATTTTTACCAATAACCTATCAGTCATTATTGGTAGAAAATCTGCGAGTTCAACACCTTCTTTCAATTTGAAATAAGTGTAAAATCGGTTCATTGCCCAATTGTCATTCATCTCATTATCGGTAAGGAAATAATTGAATGCAAAGTGAGCATCTCCTTTTGGTTCGTCCACTACACCCGTAACCACATAATCAGTTCTATCATCATAGCGAATGATTTTATCCATTGGATTTTCGTTGCCAAAAAGTTTCTCAGAAGTCATTTGATTGATAACAATTCCGTTTTGTTTTTTCGTTGCCGTTTGAGCATCGCCATGAATAAATTGATAATCAAACACTTCAAAAAACGAACTATCCACTTGCACACTTTTATCCACATAAACTCTTTTTTGGTCTGCAATCAAAAGGATTTCTTGACGACCAGGAAGGATACGAGTCGCTGTTTCTATCTCATCCATTTCGGCACGAAAAACCTCTGCCAGTGGAGCTGGTGATACTGGAAACTTCATCCCAGTTTTCTTTGATTCATTTCCGATTCTATAAATTCGTTCGTGATCTGTGATGTGTTTGTCGTAGTTCGTTTCTTTACTAATAAAGAGAAAAACGATGATACAAACCATTAGCCCCATTGCCAATCCTATAATATTGATAGCTGCGTAACTCCGATTTTTATTGAGGGTACGAAGCGCTACTTTTAGATAATTTTTAAACATGATTTATTAAATTTTGAGTTGAAAGTCGGATGTTGAAAATTTCGATAAAGAGTTGAGTGTGAATGACTTTGTGAGCTTTTGTGAACTCGTCGCATATGTCCCCCTTTGGAGGGGGTGCCGAAGGCGGGGGAGGAATTTTCTTCCATTCAATAATTCCTCCCCCTTGATCCCCCTCCAAAGGGGGACAGTTTCCATTCGAGCATTTGTGGGTTTTACCCCTCCACTTTCAACTTATTCCGCTCCGTAGAATTCCGCTTTTGCGAAAGCACTTTCCCATCCAAAAGATTGATGATACGGTTGCAATAACTGGCATCATGTGCAGAGTGTGTTACCATGACAATGGTCGTTCCCATATCATTCAATTCGCATAAAAGTTCCATAACTTCGGAGCCGTTAGAGCTATCCAAATTACCCGTTGGCTCATCGGCCAAAATCAAATCTGGATTCGTAACCAATGCTCTGGCAACGGCAACTCTTTGTTGCTGACCTCCAGAAAGTTGCTGCGGGAAATGCCCAATTCGATGAGCAATGCCGATTCGTTTGATGATTTCTTCGACTCGTTTTTTGCGGTCTGCTTTTGGCACTTTTGCATAAATGAGTGGCAATTCTACATTTTCAAAAACCGTCAATTCGTCAATCAAATTGTAGTTTTGAAAAATGAAACCGATGTGTTGCTTACGGACTTCGTTGCGTTCTTTTTCTTTGATGTTCGCTACCTCTTTTCCGAGAATGTTATAACTGCCACTATCGGGTTTGTCGAGCATTCCGATGATATTGAGTAAAGTTGATTTTCCACAACCAGAAGGGCCCATGATGGAAACAAATTCTCCTCTTTTAATTTCGAAACTAACTTCGTTCAATGCAGAAGTTTCTACTTCTTCTGTGCGATAAATTTTGGTGATTTTTTCTAATGTAATCATGATAAAAGGTTTTATTTTTTTTAAAGTTGTGGGGCGGAGTGGAACTCCGCAAATGTCGCTTCAGAATGCCGCTTCAGTCGTAACGTGGAGCGGTGATCCGCGATGCCGCTCGGGCAAACATTCCATTTATATTCAGCACTCAAACTCACAATGAGCGTCATTTTTGATTTGTTCCAAATCATTGCGGAGCACCGCTCCGCATTACGTAAATTTTCTCAAAGTCCTTATAAGTATCGTATGATGAACTAATGAATTCTTCTCCAGCATCCAATCCTTCCAATACTTCATAGTGAGAAGGATTTTGGCGGCCAATTCTGATTTTTCTTTTGATGGCTTCGTTGTTTTCATTTAGTACAAAAACATATTGGCCGCCGAGTGAGTGGAAGTAACTTCCTCTTGGTATCATTACTGCTTGTCGTGCTTGTGATAACTCCAAACGAACCTGTAATGACAATCCAGTTCTCAATCCTTCAGGTGTTTTATCTGCGAATACCAACTCCACTTCAAATCGTCCACCGATAACTTCTGGTAATACTTTTTTGACAACCAAGTCATATAGTTTTCCATCAAAATGGAATTGTGCTGAAAGACCAGGTTTGATTGAATTTAAGTAATATTCGTCCACCTGCGCTTTTACTTTGTAACCGCTCATGACGTCAATTTTGGCAATGGTTTGTCTTGCCGAAAATGAGCCGCCAATCACTGGGTCGAAAGAAGACAAACGACCAGTCACAGGTGCTTTGACCAACATCTTTTCCATACTCTTATGAATAGCTTCCATGTTGCGGGTCATCATTTCGATGGACTGATTGATACGTTGGATTTGCAGAACATTATCTGTTTTTGATTTGGAAACATTGCCTTCCAAAAAGTCGCGTTTTCTTTTTTGATAATTGTATTCTTCGCGGGTTTCAACATATTCGTTTTTGGCAACAAAGCCTTTATCGAAAAGCAAAGTATCTACTTTAAAGCTGCGCTCCTTTACCCCCAATTCATGGTCGATGTCAATCAATGACTCCGTCAATGAGCGTTGGTCTTTTTCGAGTGACAACTTGAGACTTCTTAGATTATTGATTTGCTCAACGATGGCAGTTTCTTGAGACATATAATTGAGCATCGCAGCTGGGTTATTCAATTTCAAAAGTGGCGTTCCTTTTTTGACCATGATGCCGTCTTCTACATATACATTTTCAACCGTTCCTCCCTCCGGTGCATTGACCAATACCGAGTTAATCGGTTCTACCACTGCCTCCACCAATATGATGTCTTGGAAGTCATCGCTGATTACTTTTTTAGTAGTGATGCGGTCGCGATTGATTTTGAAAGACTTTTCTCCTATTGATTTAAAACCAAAGAATGCCAAGGCCACGATTCCTACCAATCCTAAAAAATAGGCACCTTGTTTTTTGCTGAATCTCTTCTTTTCGATTTTCTTATCCATAATGGTAAAGTTTATGATTTCTATTGTTTGACATCATATATACCATCTGCGTGCCAGCGGATTTAATTTTCATAAAATACTGATATTCAATGCTTTATGATTTTATCAATAAAAAATAGTGTTCAAAAATGAACAGTTTTAGTGTTCGTTTTTGAACAGTTGTTATCTTTGGATGTATTGCAACGTAATGCGGAATGGTATTCCGCAATGATTTCGAAGAAATCAAACGGGCCCCTTTTTTGAAAAAACTAATAAAACTCAAAAATGAAAATTTTAGCCATGGGCATCTTCGTGGTCATTTTGATTTACGCGTTCCTTGGAATATATGCTTTAGATAATTACGATTACGGAATGAATGATCAGATTGATATCTATATTTATTTTGAAGAAGAGCCAAGTAATTTGAAAAGTCTATCATTAGAAATTTGTGATAGTACTTATCATTTTAATGATAAAGAAATTCGAGACACTATATATGATAGAATACAAATCCATAGTGCTTTTGTGCCATGTGAAGTTTTTACTAAATATATTTTTGAAGATGGAAATGAAAAAAGATTCATAAGTGGTGTATTCGATTGTGCAGCATGCGATGGAACAAATACTTTTATCCTAAAAAAGGATTCAGTTAAATATATTTATCATCCTTGATTGAAAAAATGGAAATCTCAACTCACAAAATAGAAACAGATGGAAGCAAGATTAAAATTCATAAAAAGCTAAACAACCTTAATGAGGTTTTTACCTTTTTTTATTGTTTTGTTTTGACTATCGGTTCTTTAGGATTCGCAATAGGTGGATTCTACGTGTTATCAAAGAGTGCGGACATCTCATTTACTACAGCCTTAATATTCTTTTTTTCGTGTTCTGCGATTTTGTTTGGAATGGAGTTAGCATGGACAACTAATAAAAAAGAATATTGATGATGTAAGATCAATTAAAGGTGAAGTGCATTTACTGAAACTTTCCTCTGGTCAAGGTGGTCTAAGACCTGCTTATTTCTTAGAAATAAAATTGCAACTAAAAAATGGTGAGTCATTAATAATTGAAAGAATAAGTTCATCAAAATCATTTCACCCACCTGAAAAAGATATAGTAGATGAGCTTAAAGCTAAGTCTAAAATTTTCGGTTCATTTATAGCTGAAAAATTGAAGATTCAATATTTTTATGAAAAAGGAATTAAGAGGAGTGATTGAAAAAATTTAAATGAACCAAAAAGAAAACATATCATCTCGATTTATTTTAACAAAAATATTTGTTGCTTTATGGTTAATCTCTGGGTTTTATTTGTTTTTTCAAAATTCAAATAATACATCCGAAATCATAGATTACTTTCAACTATTTAGTATTCCCTTATTATTACTATTCTTTACTGCAACAAGAAAAGAAGTTCAATTCGATAGTAAAAAATTTTATCTATCAAATTGGAGAGGAGAAGAAATTGAAGTCATTCCTTTAGAAAAAATAAGCTCTATGTTATATGCAGGAATAGAAGGTAACCATGGAATGATGTTTAATATTTTTCAGGCGTACCGTTTTTTTTACTTTTCAAAAGATGGTACAAAGAAAGAATTTTGGTTATATCCAAGGTTCAAAGTTTCTATTCCCCAGTTGCAAAAGAAATTAAAAACAGCTAACCCTGATGTCATAATTTTGAATGATTCCTTTTTTATTGCTCATTTACTTTTTAGAAACGAAGACTGGTTTAGATAAAAACATATGAAGAAAACAGAAGCCACCATCCTAATTATGGATGACGACGAAGACATTTTGACCTCCTCGCGGTTATTGCTCAAGCAGCATTATACCCGCATCATTACGAAGTCAGATAGTTCTGAAATGAATCGCCTTATTTCTACCGAAAATATTGATGTAGCGATTTTGGATATGAATTATCAAAAAGGAATCAATGACGGAAAAGAGGGGATGCTTTGGATGCGTCAAATCAAAAAACTGAATCCAGATATTGTCATCATTTTAATGACAGCTTATGGCGAAGTGGAATTGGCAGTGAATGCCATCAAAGCAGGTGCTTTCGATTTTGT
>CALHBQ010000367.1 GCA_937930815.1 uncultured Saprospiraceae bacterium
CCACCGTCAGATTTAGTTTTGAAAGATTTGCCAAGCCCTGAACCGAAAGAAAAGGAAGTGCTTATCAGTTTGAAAGCATGTGGAGTCAATTTCCCAGATACCTTAATCATTCAAGGGAAATATCAATTTAAACCCGAATTACCTTTTACCCCTGGGAGTGATATTGCTGGAGTCATAAAATCTGTTGGAGCAGGGGTTAAACATTTGAAAGCGGGCGATGAGGTTTTTGGATTTGTTCCTCATGGTGGATTTGCGGAAGAAGTGATTGCTCCTGCTCGAAATGTTTTTCCAAAACCACCGAACATGAGCAACCCAATCGCCGCTTCATTTTTGATGGCCTATGGAACTTCCTACCATGCTTTGAAAGACAGAGCAAAATTGAAAGAAGGTGAAACACTTGTCGTTTTGGGTGCCTCTGGTGGAGTAGGTTTGGCTGCTGTTGAGTTAGGTAAATTGATGGGAGCAAAAGTAATCGCTTGCGCTTCGACTGATGAAAAATTGGCTCTCTGCAAAGAATACGGAGCAGACGAAACCATCAATTACACCACCGAAGATCTAAAAAATCGAATCAAAGAATTGACCAATAAAAAAGGCGCCGATGTAGTCTATGATCCAGTTGGTGGAAACTATTCAGAACTTGCTTTGCGAGCAATGGGTCGTGAAGGTCGTTTCCTTGTGGTTGGATTTGCAGCAGGTGATATTCCTAAGATTCCTTTGAATTTAGCTTTATTAAAAGAATGTCAAATCGTTGGTGTTTTTTGGGGTTCATTTGCGATGAAATTGCCACAAGAAAATATGGCTAACACCATGCAGCTCATGCAATGGTACGGCACTGGAAAACTAAAACCACACATTCATGGAATTTATAAATTGGAAGATTCTGTGGCTGCTTTGGAAGAGATGATGAATCGAAAAGTGCGAGGTAAAATTGTGATCGATTGTGGATGATTTTCGAATGGTCATAATCTTCATTATGTTAAATAGTTGTTAAATTTTTCAAAAATTAACATAAAATCACCTATTCCCTACGTCTTAGACAATTTAATAGAAAGTGTTTGTAGGTTTCATCACTAAATGAGCCTGATTTTCTGTGCTATTTGAGCCTTCTAATTTTTCATTTTGGTTATAGGTAGTTGATTATCAAAGGCTTATAGTTACCACGTGTTGTTATAGAGGCCCATTTGCCGACAAAAATAAGGCTCATTTATTGATAAAACTTACATAAAATATTCAGAACAAAAAAAGGGCCGTCCAAAAAGAACGGCCCATACAATTAACAGATTAATATAATCTCATAGAAAAACTCTTTATTTAATTAATTTCATTTTGGCGGTTGCAGAATGAGTTGGCGTTTCGAGTGTGTAGATATAAATTCCAACACTTTCTTTTCCTATACCCAATGCTACTTCATTGTATCCTTTTGAGTAGTTGCCTTTGATTGTTTTAATTGGCTTACCCAAAATATCCGTCACCGTCAAAGTTGCTTCAGTTGCTTCTGGTAGTTCAAAACCAATTACCGTATTACCCATGAATGGGTTGGGTTGATTTTGATGTAAAGTGAAACCATTGACGGATAGTTTGTTGCCGAAATCAATTCCGACATTTCTAAACGCACCTTCATTGGTATAAGCTTCAGCAACAGTGTATTCAGAATCAATTGTAATCAGTTCGCTCAATTTCCCACTATTTAAAGTTTTGAAAACGAATTTGAAAGCGGTTGATTCATCTGGAGCGATTTCATTTGATTTGTTCCAACTTGCAGTTAAGATTCCATCTTCAATCATGGTTTGCCCAAAGTTTCTTTGAGTCGCTGATTGGTCAAGGATTTCAACTAACTCCAATGCTTTGGTATTGAAATGTAAGGTAAATTGATACCCCATCATTTCTTTCAAATCATTGGCGTTGAATGCAACCTCAATCTCTTGACCTGCTTCGAATTGAATGTCTTTTACATCAAACAAGAAGTGGTCGTGATTAGAGCGGTCTTCAATTGAACCTAAGCTATTGGCGATTGCATCTCCGTTGACATCTCCGATTTTGATACCGATGAAGTTTGCCATTTCTCTGCTCGTCAAATTGTTGAAATTCTTTGACTCTGGGAATGACGCACCAAATGGATTGTTCGGATTATCGAATTGGAAATCTTTATCCACAAATCTCCATGACTGATTGTTAGGAAATTCGTTACTCACCCAAAGGATTACTTTTCTGATAGCAACCAAATCAAGGGTCGTAATAGAACCTGATTTATTGGCGTCTGCCGCAATCAATTTGTAAGGTGAATTCAGCAACTCAACATTCAATACATGTTTGCTAATCAAGGCTAAATCAAAAGTTGAAACGCCATTTCTAATATCATCATTTTTGTTTGGAACGATTGAATAATCGCCTCCGCTCAAAATATTAACGATGTTGTATTTTCCATCATCTTTAGTCGTTTGACTAAGGTTCGCATCTCCGCTCAATTGAACTTTTACAGCATCAATACTTTCACCTGATTCGTTTACAACTTCCCCTCCGATGCTTGCTAATCTTGAAACACCACAAACGCTATTATTGTCCTGTACTTCGACGTAAGTCACACAGAAATCTGATTGGTTAATACCATCGTCAGACAACTCAGTTACCCAAAGTTGAACGGTAGTGATTCCAACATGATCACAAGTCAAAAGAATAGTTTTATCAGTCGGAGCAGTCGTTAAATAATCAGCTGAGTTGATAACGCCATCACGAATTTTATCTTCAACTACATTTGCGGTCACCTCGATATCATGACAGTAATCAAAACTGGAAGCATCAAAATCAGATGCCCAAACTTCGACCATTCCAGTAGGCATCAATTGAACGCTCAACCCATTATAACAAACAGGCGTTGGTGCTTTGGTATCAATGATTTCAAAAGTCACATCTTCCCAACTTGTGTTTCCACAATCATCCGAAACGATGAATCTCGCAGTATGCGTACCTAATGGATATCTGCTGCTGATAGTCGTTCCTGTTCCTTGGTAATCTGCATTAGTGAACGTTTCACTGAATGCACTCAATTGCCATGAAGAAGTGATTTGGTCTGTACATTCTTCTGTAATATCAATACTGATATCAACGAGTCCAGTACATGGATTTTCATCCAAATCACCACCAGCAAAAACTACATCTCCGTCATAAGAAACTACCGGAGCTGTATTGTCAAATATTTTGACATGCTGTTCCCAAGTGTAGAACCCAGTTGAGGTGTAAGAAATTTGCGAGTTGCTTTCAAACGTCAATGATGTACCCGTTGAACAGTAAGTTCCTGAATCGATTCTTCCATCTCCGTTGCCGTCTCTTGAGAGAATGACTGGCGCAGAAATACCATCATACTCGCACCAGTTGATAACATTCCAAGTGAAGAATTCTTTTTTACATTCCCCTCCATTTGTTCCAGCGTAGAAATCGGTTCTTTCTTTATTAATAGCTAATAAATCACAGCCGTTTTCTTCGTACGTTAATTCAGCTGGACTGTAGTTTGCATCACACTCTCCTTCAAAATCAGCTGGGAAAGTGATACAGTAATCCGTCACTGGCTGAATCATAATCACCTGACGACAAGAACCTACACTTCCATTATTGGAACCATCAACAGTTCTGAAATTACGGGTGATATTTCCAACGCCACAAAGGTCTAATTCAACTCTTGTGCTGACGTGTTCCACATCGTATGAACAATTGTCATAACCGTTTGCTTCGCCGTAAAGGTCATTCATAATCGCTTCATCTTCCCAATCAGTGTTGTCTGCTACCTCACTACAAGTTGTCCACACATCCGCTGGAGCAATACAAACTGGTCTTGATTTGTCTTCGATATTTACTTCTACAACACAATCGTTGTAACGGTAATTTAAGTGTGCTGCATTTTTGAAAGCAGGATCACTTCTAAGGTGACTTGGAACATTGATATGTCCTAAATAGTCGCCTGTTGTTGGTTGATTCGGAAAGATGTTAGTCAAAATCGCCCCTGGTCCAGGGTTCACATCGTAAACTCTTAACCTTACTTTTACGGTCGTTCCGATTTCTTCACAACAGAACTTCACTTCATCATCAAAGAATTCAAAGAAACCAGGAACTGAATTCCCACTACTTCTTCTGAAAGAGAAATTCTCTTCTACATAAGTGTCAATATTTGCATTCGCACAGGACTCGTTCACCTCTTTCAATACTTTGAAATAAATTGGTGAGCAATTGTCATAACTCGCTGCATTGAATTGTTCAGCCGATACCGTTGCGATTCCATCTTCCAACGTACTCAAAGAAACTTTTGTAATCTCTTGACAAATCGCCACAGGTGGTGTATTGTCAATTACATCAATTTGAGCAGTCGCAGTCGTGGTATTTCCACAGTAATCTGTAGCGATATAAGTCACCTCATGTGAGCCAGCTTCGAGGTATGGTGTTCCAACTTCAAAACCAGTGATATTTCCATCATTATCATAAACTGGAATACCTTGTCCAGCAGGTGTTTGTAATTGTAAATTGGCGATTCCAGTACAGTTGTCTGTCACTGTCGGCACATCAATGATTCCACTTGAAGAACAAATTTGATGTGTTCCACCAGTTGTTTGGTCAACCGAAATTTCATTTGAAAAACCAGCAAAGCTGATAACTGGCGCTTTCTTATCTAAGACTTTGATGATTTGTAAATCAGTCAAAATCTCACCAGTACACCAGTTCGTTACGGTCCATGTTCTCAATATTTTGAACGTTGTGGACGTTCCAGTTCCTTCGCATGCTTCAAGAATATCATCTTTGAAAGCGACTGCAAATTTGCAAGTACCTGTTTCAATACCCATCACATTTGGAACACCAGAACCGGTCAATTCTAAAATGTCTGCATCTTCCAAACCTTCGACTGGGCTATTTGCTAAATCGTAAATTGGAACCTGAACAAATACTGGGTCATGTCCATTCGGGTTAGTATCACATCTATCTAAATATTGACAACCAACATTCAATGAAAGGTTATAACCAGTCAAATCTGTTTCGCTTGTAGCCGTTCCACAAAGTACATCTGTATCTGTGTTTGGATTATCAACATTGTCATCATAACGTGGGTCTAAGGTCACGTCCAAATCTTCATTATCTGTCCACCAATTCGTACCAGCTTGATATGGTGCAACGCCAGCGACATCATCACCTCGAATGTTTGCATCGCAATCAAGTCTTGCCAAATCCATCGCCGCTGCATATTCCAAAATTGCTGGGTGTAAATCTGTTGCACTAACAATGCCTTGATTGAAAGCATATTGCTCGCAAGTCCAAGTAACATCATCTGGGAACGTAACTGGTGCTTGTAATACTCTAATCGTTTGTTGACAAACTTGTGAAGCGTTTCCATACACATCGGTTGCTTGGTAGCTTTTGACGATAATGGTTTCGTTACACTCATCAATTTGTGTGTCCTCAGCAACTAATTGAATAACTGGATCTACATCACAATTATCAGTTGCGAAAACGCCACCGATTGCTTCCAAATCAGCTGTGCAGTCCACTACAGTATCTCTACCGCAAGTGATTTCTGGTGCCCATTTATCTTCTATTGTAATGGTTCCCCAACATGGATTACAGTTTACAACGTGTGTAGATTTTACGGTCAATGTTTGACCAATATATCTACAGTCAACCGTGTTGCCGATAGAGGTATTGCCATCCATTATTTCGATTTTGTAGTATCCGCCAAGTGGTAAGGTAGCATCATCACATGGTGCGCTCAATCCTTCGTTTATATGGTCGCCTAGGATGGTTGCTTGTCCATTTCCATCCAAACTAACTTGAACGTTGTCATTACATGCAGGCGTTGAACTACTTTCCCAACAATCAGAAACTGGTGTTGCGTCATCCAATCCTCCTGTATCTCCTATAAATCCGATATTAGTAGTAGATGGATCAAGTCCTGAATCAGAAATATCATTTTCTTTCATCTGACCACCATTGACCAAATCTGGAACTTCTACACCACTATCATTAACCGCTCCTCCTTCCAAAAATGCTTGAGCAAGCATTGAATTAACAACTGCATCTGGATCAATTTCAATGGTAAAGCGGTAACAAATTTTCTGTCCTTTTTCCATCAAACCAGACATGCCGTCGAACATTTCAATATCATTCGCTCCATCGTAATTTGGATTCAAAGTAGGAAGCGTAGT
>CALHBQ010000368.1 GCA_937930815.1 uncultured Saprospiraceae bacterium
AAAATATTTTGACCTTTGGAAGTTTGCCACGATGCTTAAGAATAGTCCTAATATTGGAACGGGTACAATCACATTGAGAAACGATCCAAGAATCACCCCAATGGGCGGTTTTTTGAGAAAGACAAAAATCAATGAACTTCCTCAAATCGTAAATGTATTGAAAGGCGATATGAGTATTGTTGGACCACGGCCATTGGTCGATCGTCCGTTCGATGCCTACTCAAAAGAAGTACAAGCTGCAGTCATAAAATCGAAACCAGGAATCACTGGAATCGGTTCGATCATTTTTAGAGATGAAGAAAAATACATTTCTGAATCCGATATGCATCCACACGAGTTTTACGAAAAACATATCGCGCCATATAAAGGAGCATTGGAACTTTGGTACTCAAAAAATAAAAGTACCTGGGTCGATATAAAAATCATTTTCCTAACGGCATGGGTTATTGTTTTTAAGGAATCCGATTTACCATATAAACTATTTTCAGACCTTCCTGAAAAGCCAGATTTTTTAAAGAATTAGAATGGGGAAAGTTGCATTAATAACAGGCGTTACGGGCCAAGATGGAGCCTATCTTTCAGAGTTACTTTTGAAAAAAGGCTATGTTGTGCATGGTATCAAACGCAGAAGTTCACTCTTCAATACTGGTAGAATTGATCACCTATATCAAGATCCGCATATTGATAATCGCAATTTCATTTTGCATTATGGCGACTTGACAGATTCGACCAATATTATACGAATCATAAAAGATGTCGAGCCAGACGAAATTTACAATCTCGGTGCCATGTCGCATGTGAAGGTAAGTTTCGAAATGCCTGAATACACAGCCGATGTTGATGGCATTGGTACGCTTAGAATTTTAGAAGCGATTAGATTGTTAGGTTTAACCAAAAAAACGAGAATCTATCAAGCCTCCACTTCTGAATTGTATGGTTTGGTGCAAGAAACGCCGCAGACAGAAAAGACGCCCTTCTATCCAAGGTCTCCTTACGCTGTCGCGAAAATGTATGCATACTGGATCACCGTGAATTATCGAGAAGCATATGGAATGTATGCCTGCAATGGAATTTTATTCAATCATGAAAGTCCATTGAGAGGGGAGACATTTGTAACCAGAAAAATAACGCGTGCCGTTGCAAAAATCGGTTTAGGACTTCAAGAAAGAATCTACCTGGGCAATCTCGATGCAAAACGAGATTGGGGACATGCGAAAGATTATGTAGAGTTGATGTGGAAAATTTTGCAACATGATGAGGCAGAGGATTGGGTCATCGCAACTGGCGTGACGACAAGTGTTCGCGATTTTGTAAATATGTCTTTTGCAGAAATTGGCGTTGAACTCGAGTTCTCAGGCGAAGGAGAAAATGAAATAGGAATCGTCAAATCTTCGACCAATCCAGACTATCAACTCTCTATAGGGAAAACGATAGTAAGTGTTGACCCACAATATTTCAGACCGACGGAGGTAGAGTTGTTAATTGGCGATTCTTCAAAAGCTCGCCAGAAACTAAACTGGGAACCGAAGTATGATTTGGCGGCACTTTGTAGCGAAATGGTACGAGCAGATATTGAACTTTTCAAAAGAGATCAACATTTAAAAGATGCCGGTTTTGATATTAACAACGAGTTTGAATAGAGATGAAAAAAACCGAAAAAATATACATCGCAGGACATCGTGGAATGGTAGGTTCAGCGATTCATCGCAAACTCAAGCAAGAGGGGTTTACCAATTTCATCACAAAAACCTCAAAGCAACTCGACCTGCGCAATCAATCAAAAGTTGATAGATTTTTTAGTAAAGAAAAACCAGATTACGTCATTTTAGCTGCAGCTAAAGTGGGTGGTATCATGGCCAACAATACCTACCGAGCGGAGTTTCTTTATGACAATTTGATGATTCAAAACAACGTCATCAATGCAGCTCATGGGGTCGGTGTCAAAAAATTACTGTTCCTTGGTTCTTCTTGTATTTATCCAAAATTTGCACCTCAGCCATTACAAGAAGATTCTTTGCTGACTGGAATTTTGGAACCAACCAACGAACCTTATGCTATTGCAAAAATAGCTGGAATAAAAATGTGCGATGCCTACCGCGCTCAATATGGAAGCAATTTCATTTCTGTAATGCCTACTAATTTGTATGGCCCAAATGATAATTACGATTTAAAAACCTCTCACGTTTTGCCGGCGCTGATTCGAAAATTTCACGAAGCAAAGGTGAATAAGGAACCGCATGTAATGATGTGGGGAACGGGCAAACCAAAGAGAGAATTTTTGCATGTGGACGACTTAGCCGATGCTTGTTTTTTCTTGATGAAAAGTTTTAACGAAGCTGGATTCGTCAATATCGGATGTGGCGAGGACATTGCGATTGGGGAATTAGGGAAATTGATAAGCGAAATTGTAGGCTACAAAGGCACCATCAAAAACGACCTTTCAAAACCTGACGGAACACCTCGAAAATTAATGGATATTTCAAAATTGAAGAAAGCAGGATGGAGTCCAAAAATCGGACTCAGAGAAGGTATCCAAAAAGTTTATAATGATTTGAAATCGGAAAATTGGTATTAGAGCAACCAACCATATCAATCATCACTGTTAATTACAACGAGGGCGATAACCTCGACATTACTTTACAAAAGAGTATTGACCAGACCTATCCTAACAAAGAAATCATCGTAATTGATGGAGGATCAAATGATAATTCGCAGGAAGTAATTGAAAAGCATAAAAAGGATATTTCTTTTTGGTGCAGTGAAAAAGATAAAGGAATCTACGACGCCATGAATAAGGGGCTGCAAAAAGTAACCGGAGATTGGGTCATCTTTATGAATGCTGGCGATTGGTTTTACAACAATGATGTTTTAGAATCAATTTTTGGAAAGAACCTCGATCCAAAAATTGAATTAATCTACGGAGATCATCATGTTCGATATCATGAATTTTCGCGTTATCATAAAGCAGATGATAGTCTATCGAGTTTAAAATGGAGAAATGTTTTTAGCCATCAAGCTTTATTCACCAGAACTGATTTGGCAAAAAAGTATCCGTATGAATTGAAATATTCATTGGTTGCCGATTTTGATTTCTTCTTCAAATGCTATGTCGGAGGAAATCAATATCAATATAATCCAATTACAATTTCGAGTATTTCAGCAGGAGGTGTTTCTGAAAAAAAAGGACACATCGCAATTGACGAACGAAAAGAAGTTGTAAAAAAAGAAACTTGGTCTTACTCACTTTCATTCTATTACAAATTCATTCGTCAACGAAATATTTTAGGGGAGTTTTTCAAAAGAGTGCTTCCTCATTCAGTGGTTAAATTGCTAACGATTTTGAAATATCGATTCTTTGGGTAACGGAGCAATTCATCTTTTGATCAACTCATTGAAAGGGGGAGGAGCGGAAGTTCTAAACCTGAATTTACATAAAAAGTTACCAACTGGTAAGCTCTTTTTGTTGGAAGAGAAAAATGATTTTGAACAAAACGGAACAGAGCAAATTGAGTATTTGAAAAAGGATGAACGCTTTAAAAGTTCATTGCTTCGATATTTAAAAACGCCCTTTTTAGCCAAGACGATGGCTCAAAAATTGGAAGAGAATTCTAAAGTTGTTGTTTCGCTTCCACGTGCCATGATGGTTGCCTATTTTTTGAAAAAGTATTTTAAAAAGAAAAGCAGCGTCATTTATTGGTGTCATTATGATCCAAATCTCTTGCCTTCCAATTCCTTTTTCAGAAAAATATATTTGACGGTTTTTAAAGAAATATATAGCGTCTCCGATGGCGTGATTGTCAACTCAAGAAAAGCAAGGGCAGATTTTGCAAAACTTTTCAAAATTGATATTACTAAAATCAAAAGCATCTACAATCATTTCGACATAGAATCAATTGTTCAAAAAAGCGCTCAATCACTTTCAGAAGAATTACAATCTCAAACGAAGAATCCATATTTGATTGCCGTTGGTCGGCTTGATAAAGTAAAACGCGTTCATTTATTAATTGACGTTTTTAACGAGGTGCAAAAGAAGAATGACAATCTTCATTTTCTAATCATTGGAGAAGGGGAGGAGCGCAAAAGTTTAGAGCTACAAATTGAGCGCTTAGGTTTAGGGGACAAAATTCATCTTTTAGGTTTTAGAAAAAATCCTTTTCAACTTATCGCAAATTCAGTCGCCTTAATTTTTGCATCTGAACAAGAAGGATTTGGAAACGTAATCGTTGAAGGATTGGCTTGCAGCACCCCTGTTTTGGCAGCAGATATTGACAATGGGCCCCGCGAAATTTTAGCACCCAAAACACCTGAAGCATTTAGAACGGGTAAACCTGAATTTGCTGAATATGGCGTTTTATTGCCAACCTTTCATAAAGAAAAAGACAATCAGACAATTATAAATCAATGGGTTGAAACCATTGAAGAAACCATAAGCAAAAAGGAACTTTTGGAACAATACCGCAAAAGTGGAATAGAAAGAGCCAATGCTTTTGATTCGAAAATTTTGCATCCTCAATTTATGAATTTTATCAACTCTATCAACTAGGTGTGTCGCCTCACAGGGTTTTGGGATTTTAGAAGCGACAATCGGTCAACCGAACAGGTTTTGACGAAAATGCGCGATGTACTTGCGCATGGTGGCCCCGATTATGGAGGCAACTATTATGATAAAGAAATTGGTTTAGGATTTGGCCATAGAAGATTGAGTATCATTGATTTATCAGCGGCAGGCAATCAACCTTTTATATGGAAAAATTGGATTTGTATTTTCAATGGAGAGATTTATAATTACAAAGAAATACAAGCAGATTTAATCAATTTGGGCTATGAATTTGAAAGCGGATCGGACACGGAGGTACTGGTCAAAGCATTCGATTGTTGGGCAGACAAGGCAGTGGATAGATTCAGAGGAATGTTTGCTTTCGGGCTTTGGGATACAGAAACACAGACCCTTTCACTTTACCGAGATAGAGTAGGAGTGAAGCCACTTTTCTATTATTGGAAAGATGATTTGTTGATGTTTGCTTCGGAGTTAAAATCGTTCCATGAGCATCCCGATTTTGATAAAACGATTGATAAAAAAGCGGTCTCTCAGTTTTTACAAAAAGGATACATCTCAGCACCACTTTCTATTTTTAAGAATGTGAGAAAATTACCCGCTGGTTCATTTTTGACCTTTTCAAAAGATAAAAAACACTCGATCACCAAATATTGGGATCCGAATAAGGTTTACCAAAAGCCAAGAGTCAATAAATCAGAAAAAGAAACGGAAGAAGAATTGGAAGCCATTCTAAAAGAAAGCTTTCAATTACGAATGGTAGCAGATGTTCCAGTTGGTGTGTTTTTGAGTGGTGGAATTGACTCTTCTATCGTAACTGGAATGTTGGCCAAAAATACGGGTCAAAAACTAAGAACTTTCACCATCGGTTTTGAAGAAAAAGAATATAATGAAGCTACTTTTGCAAAAGAGATCGCTGATTATTTAGGAACCGACCATACAGAGTATATTTGTACAGAAAAGGAATTCAAGGAAATCATTCCAAATTTGCCTGAGATATATGACGAGCCGTTCGGGGATAGTTCAGGGATTCCGACTTGCTTACTTTCAAATATTACGCGCGAATCGGTTAAAGTGAGCCTTTCGGCAGATGGAGGAGATGAGTTGTTTGGCGGTTATACCAAATACGAAATCACCAAAAATCAATACCCAAAACTCGAAAAAATACCTTTAGGGCTAAGGAAGTTTTCTTCCAAGCTTTTAAAGAAAGTCGATCCATATTGGATTGAAAGCAATTTGAAAATTGGCCCATTGAAGAACTATTCAAATTTGAGCAATAAATTGCCCAAATTTTTGGATAGTATGACTGCTGGTTCGACAGAAAAGTTCTTTCATTCAGCGTCCAATTATATTTCATCTGAAGCATTGACAAAGTTGTACCCAAATTTTCAAAACGGAAATCATTTTGATGTCCAAATTGAGGAAGACAGACTGATTGGATATTTGGGTTTGATAGATATTCATACTTATCTCGAAGGAGATATTATGACAAAAGTGGATAGAGCAACCATGCAAACTGCGCTCGAAGGAAGGGAACCAATGCTCGATCATCACGTAATTGAATATGCCTTAGGTTTGCCCGATGATTTGAAAATTAGAGGGAATACCACCAAATATATACTTCGAAATATTTTGTTTAAATATGTGCCTCGAGAGTTAATCGAACGTCCTAAACAGGGATTTTCAGTACCAATCAAATCATGGTTATTGAACTTTCTACAAACAGACCTCGACGCCTTAAAAAACGACAATCTATTCTTCGAAGCGTTTGAATTAGACCAAAAAGCAACCAAAAATTTAATATCTGATTTTACCAATCAACGCAAATATGTCAATCCACACTTTGTTTGGTTTTTGTACACTTTGCACCGTTGGTTTTTAAGATGGATTAAATAATTAATTATGGCCAAAAGAGCGTTAATTACAGGAGGAGCGGGATTTATAGGAAGTCATCTTTCTGAACGATTAATATCAGAAGGATATCATTTAACGATCATTGACAACTTTGATCCTTATTATGATCGACTAATCAAAGAACGAAATTTGAGCGGTTTTATCAATCATCCAAATGTCAAGTTTGTAGAATGCGATATTCGAGATTGGGATAAGATGGAAGCGGAGTTGATTGCGCCTTACGATGTGATTGTTCACATAGCTGCGAAAGCGGGGGTGCGGCCATCAATAAAAGCACCAAGAGCCTACCAAGAAGTAAATGTCAACGGTACGCAGAACATGATGGAATTGGCCAAAATCTGCAAAACAAAGCAGTTTGTTTTTGCCTCTTCGAGTAGTGTGTACGGCGTCAATCCAAATATGCCTTGGAATGAAGAGGATCATGTTTTGAGACCAATTAGTCCATACGCAAGTTCAAAAATTTCGGGTGAACTGTTGGGACATGTTTACAGTAAATTGAATGATATGCGATTTATAGCACTTCGCTTTTTCACAGTTTATGGACCACGTCAACGTCCCGATTTAGCAATTCATAAATTCATTAAAAAAATCAGTAACAATGAGCCGATTCCAGTTTACGGTGATGGTTCAACGGAGCGTGATTATACTTTCGTAAAAGACATTGTCAATGGCGTGAGAGCCGCAATGGATTACGATAAATCGATGTTTGAAGTCATCAATCTCGGCAATCATCAAACGGTTTCTTTGTCAGGAATGATAGAAACGATTGAGGATGTTTTGGGCAAAAAAGCAATCATCGATCGTCAGCCAGAACAACCTGGAGATGTGCGAAAAACATACGCCGATATCACTAAAGCGAGAACACTTTTGAATTATCAACCGCAAACCAAATTTGTGGATGGCATTCGAGCATTTGTTAAATGGAAAGAATCCATTGGCGAAGAGTCGACAATAAATTAGTTGACGAATAAAATCGAAAAACACACTTAATTGAGCAAAACAATAGCGGTTATTTCCAATACAACTTGGAGTATTATTAATTTCAGAAAAGGATTAATACTTGGGTTGATGGATAAGGGATATAATGTAATTGCAATAGGCCCAGAGGATACATTCTCGGATCAAGCAGAAAAACTTGGGTGCAAATACATCAAATTAAAAAACCTGGATCAGAGTGGAACCAATCCAATGAGTGACCTCTCCCTCGTTTCTGAATTTAGATCCATTTTCAAAAAAGAAGAAGTGGATTATGCGCTGACTTATACCATCAAGCCAAACGTTTATGGCTCTCTCGCAACCAAAGGAATCAAAACAAAAACGATTGCCACTGTTAATGGTTTAGGATATACTTTTTATAAAACTGGCTTGATAAAAGCCGTAATCAAATCACTTTACCGATTCGCGTTTAATGGGGCACATAGAGTGATTTTTCAAAACGGAGATGACCGACAATTTTTTCTTGATGAAAACTTAGTTGATAAAGATAAAACGATGACCGTCAATGGTTCAGGAGTGGACCTTTCCAAATTCAATCAAAAACCTACTTTCAATTCGGAATCGGAAAAACTCATTTTCATGATGAGTGCTCGATTGATAAAAGAGAAGGGCGTTTATCAATATTATGAAGCTGCTGATATTGTAAAAAAGAAATACCCGAATACTTCATTTTTACTTTATGGAATTACTTCCGAAAATCCCAATTCACTCAAAGAAGACGATGTTTACAAAATGAGTGAAACTAGGGCAGCCAAATTTCAAGGGGTGACTTTCAACATGAGTAAGACATTGGAGGAAATAGATGTGTTGGTCCTTCCTTCCTGGTATAGAGAAGGGATTCCAAGAATTTTACTGGAAGGGTTGAGCAAAGGATTGCCACTTATTACTTGCAATACAGTTGGTTGTAAAGAAACAGTAGAAGAAGGTAAAAATGGCTTCCTTATTCCGCCACAAAATGCTGAGGCTCTGGCAGATGCGATGATTAAGATGATTAAAATGTCACCTGAGCAAAGAAAAAAAATGGGTGAAAAATCCAGACAAAAAGCAGAAGTTGATTTTTCTGAAAAATCAATTATCAATATTTATTTGAAAGAACTCCAAACAGCAAGTGAAAGTCAAGCTTAAACAACTTCATTTCTAACCAACCCATTTATCGTTATGAATCAGTTTTCAGTTGGACAAAAATTAATCGGAGACGGGCATCCTTTATACTTCATTGCTGACATCGGAGCCAATCATGAGGGCAATCTCGAACGTGCTTACAAGCTAATCGAATTGGCAAAAGAAGCAGGTGCAGACGCTGCCAAATTTCAAAATTTTCAAGCTTCCAAAATTGTAAGTAAATTTGGTTTTGACAATTTGGGCGGCCAAATGGGGCATCAAGCAAATTGGAAAAAAAGTGTTTTCGAAATTTATGAAGATGCGAGTATTGAAAAAAGCTGGACTCAATTATTAAAGGAAAAATGTGATGAGGTGGGGATTGATTACTTCACAAGTGCCTATGATTTCGAATCGGTAGATTTGGTTGATCCTTTTGTAGACGTTTATAAAATTGGAAGTGGAGATATCACTTGGCTTGAAATTATGGAGCATATCGCCAAAAAAGGGAAACCAGTAATGGTTGCCTCGGGCGCTTCCGAAATGGCAGATGTACAAAGAGCCATTTCAACTTTAAAAAAACATACCAACGACATTGTATTAATGCAATGTAATACGAATTATACCGTCGATCCAGATAAATACAAATACGTAAATCTCAATGTTTTGAAAGCTTACAAAACGGCTTTTCCAGATGTAGTTTTGGGATTATCGGATCATACTTTTGGGCATGCGACAGTTTTGGGAGCGATTGCTTTGGGTGCTACTGTTTTTGAAAAACACTTTACCGACGACAACGAAAGGGAAGGACCAGATCATAAATTTGCCATGAACCCAACAACTTGGAGAAACATGGTTGATCGTTCCAATGAATTGATGCAAGCCATGGGCGATGGTATCAAAAGAATCGAGCCGAATGAAAAAGCAGCAATCGTCGTTCAACAGCGATCATTGCGGGCAACCAATGATTTACCAGTTGGAAGAAAAATCAGCATCGAAGATTTAGAAGCATTGCGTCCAATTCCAGCAGGAGGAATTCAACCTTATCGAATTACAGAATTGGTCGGAAAAACACTTTCAGCTCCGTTAAAAAAAGGAGAACATATTACATTGAATCATTTAGAAGCATAATGATAAAAGGAAAACTCACCGGTTTAAGAGCGGTAGAAAAAGAAGATTTACCCAAACTCCGTGATTGGAGAAACAACGATCATTTTCGAAAACACTTTCGTGAAATTCGAGAACTGAGTTTGTACAATCAAGAGAAGTGGATTGAAAAAACGAACAATAGCCCAGGCGACTTCATGTTTGTTATAGAAAATTTAGAAACAAAAAAACCGATTGGTGCAGCAGGACTTTTGTACACCAATTGGATCATCCGTTCGGCCGATTTTTCGTTTTATATCGGAGAAGGAGATAAATATATTGACGATGAAGGTTTGGCATTAGACGCAGCCAGCACTTTAATCAAATACGGATTTGAAGTGCTCAATCTCAACAAAATCTGGATGGAGCTTTACGAGTTTGACACCATGAAACTCGACTTCTTCAAAGGCCAATTGGGTTTTAAAGAAGATGGAAAATTAAGGCAAAACTGTTTTGCTGATGGAAAATATTGGGACTCCTACATTATCTCTCTTTTAGCATCTGATTACAAAAATTGGAAAGGGTGAAAGGGCAAAAATTAGCCATCATAACCGCAAGAGGAGGGAGCAAGCGCATTCCACTCAAAAACATAAAACCCTTCAGAGGGAAACCGATTATTGAATACTCCATACATGCAGCATTAGAAAGCGGAATTTTTGACGAGGTGATGGTTTCAACTGATCATGAAGGTATCGCTAAAGTTGCGATGGCCGCAGGCGCAAAGGTTCCATTTATGCGTTCTCCTGAAAATTCGGATGATTACGCGGGTACTGCAGAAGTTTTAGAAGAGGTTGTTTTGAAATATCAAGAAGAAGGCAAAAACTTTGATTGGATTTGCGGTATTTATCCTACTGCTCCATTTATCACTTCAAAAAAATTAAAAGAAGCGATGAATCTATTGATTGAAAAAGATGCAAACTCGGTCGTGCCGATTGTAAAATTTTCATACCCAATTCAAAGATCACTTCGACACAATGGTCAATATTCAGAAATGGTTTGGCCAGAAAACTATACCGCTCGTTCCCAGGATTTGGAACCAATATTTCATGATACTGGTCAATTTTATTGTTTGAGAACCAGCGCTCTACTTTCCGAAAAAAAGCTTTTTACCACCAAAATGGTCGGTTATGAAATCCCTGAATTAGAAGTTCAAGACATTGACAATGAGGTAGATTGGAAGTTGGCTGAATTGAAATACGAATTCTTCAACCAACAAAAAACTTGATAGAAAAACTCAAGAACTTCTTTCAAAATAATGGAGCAGCGAAAAGTTTTAGTATTTACTTTACGAGTAATGTCTTCAACCGAGCGATTCCATTTCTTGTCCTACCGATAATTTCAAGATTTTTCACCCCAGAGGATTTTGGAAAACTTGCCGTTTTCAGCGCGATTTACACCTTTATAAGTCCGGCGATTCACTTGGTACTTTATAGTTTTATCAATGTGCAATTCTTCCAAAAAAGTAAAGACTACGTAGCTAAAATGATTTTCAATATGTTATTGGTGATTTTCATCTGTACCATATTGAGCTCGATTTTGCTTTTGGTGTCCAGATACTTTTTCGGTGATTTCCTCTCTTTTCATTGGTCCTATTATGTCCTCATACCAATGCTGGTTTTCATGCATAATGTAAAGGCTATCAATCTGGCAATCCTTCGAAACAATGATAAACCAGTTGCTTTCGGAGTGATAAATGTACTTGCCACGCTTTCGGAATTAGCAATTTCTCTTTCTTTCATTGTGCTTTTACTTTACAATTGGGAAGGTCGTATCAATGGGATGGTACTCTCCTCTTTTTTGATGCTCTTAATCTGTGTTTATTCTCTCAAAAAAGAAGGATTTTTAAAACCTGTGATTTCAAAAAGTATCATTTCAGAAAACATAAAATTTTCGCTTCCACTCATACCCACCGTCATTGCTATCAGTTTTGTCAATCATGTCGATACGTTTTTCATAAAAACATTCGCGGGCGAATCAGAGCTTGGGCTGTATGCAATCGGCTCTTCCTTTGGAATGATAATCACGTTCCTTTTATTTGCATTTGAACAAATATCTGTGCCTTGGCTCTACAAAACTTTAGGGGCAGAAGGGGAAAATTCACCAAAAGTCAAATTGGTAAAATTCACTTATTTGTATGTCATAATGGTTTTAATTATGGTGATTTTAGTAACGATCGGAAGTTATATCTTATTCGAATTACATTTCCTTCCAGAACAATATAAAGGTGCAAGAAACTACATCTTTTTCATTGCGCTGGCTTATGGCCTTTGGGGAATGTCACTGGTCATCAGCCCATATATCGGCTATTTGAAAAAGACGATTTATTCGCTCATCGCTACTTTGATTGGTTGTGTATTCAACCTAATTGCCAATTATTATTTCATTTCTTGGTATGGAACAATTGGTGCAGCCTACTCCAAAGTACTGACATTTTTAATCATATTAATTGCCTATTGGTATTTTGCTAATAGAATATTTCCAATGCCCTGGTTTAGAAAAGATACCTTCAATATCACTAAAGCGGACCTCAAGGAAATAGCAAAAATGACGACTTAAGCCCCAAACATTATCACAAACAAAGCACTTCAAATCAAAAATTTCTTCCAAAACTTTGGAATCTATTTCGTTTCTAATGTAATCGATAGAGCACTTCCCTTTGTGTTGCTTCCGATTTTAGCTAGATATCTTGAACCAGAAGACTTCGGAAAGATTGCAATATTTGCAGCAACGCTAACTTTTGCAGGGCCATTTGTACATATGTCTTTATTCAACTTCATGACGGTTGAGTATTTTCAAAAAGAGAAAAATTATATCTCTTCCTTGATTTCTGGAATCATTCCGATTGTCTGTATTTCTGGAATTTTTTACTCCATATTATTGATTGGTTCCAGATATTTTTTCGGTGATTTTATTGGACTTCCATACTATTATTACTTGCTGATTCCCATTGTCTCCTTTCTTTATAATGTCAAAGCAATAACCTTAGCGGTTTTGCGGAATAGTGCCAAGGCTTTATATTTTGGAATTTTAAATAACTCGGCAACCATTTTATATTTAGGCTTAGCTGTATTCCTAGTAGTCAGTCAAGAACAAAATTGGAAAGGCAGAGTCAACGCTGAAATTATTGCAGCAGCAGTTGTATCGATTGGATGCTTGATTCTCTTAAAGAGTGAAGGCTTTCTTAATTTCAAAATTAATAAAGACATCATAAAAGAGAATTTTCAATTCTCTTTTCCATTAATACCAAGCCTTTTGGCTTTAACGCTAATCAATTTGTCCGATAGATTTTTCATTAAAGAAATGGTGGGAGAAGGGGAGTTAGGAATGTACTCAATTGGAAATTCTTTAGGGATGATCATTTCATTTGCGCTCTATTCATTTGAGCAGATTTCAATTCCTATTCTCTACAAACGGTTGAGTGAAAGAGCAGAAAAGAATAAAGTACAAATGGTGAAATTCACTTACCTCTATATCGTTTTAGTTTTCTTTTTAATCATCGGAGTAACCTTAGGAACTTATCTTCTACTTGATCTAAATTTTCTTCCAGAAAAATACTTGCCCGTAAAAAGATTCATCATGTGGATTGCCTTGGCATACGGTTTTTGGGGATTATGCGCTATTCTTGCCCCATACATCGAGTTTTATAAAAAGACAAAATATTTACTTTACGCTTCGTTAATTGGGTGTGTTTTCAATCTGATCGCAAATTATTTTTTCATTTTAAATTTTGGAGCTATCGGAGCTGCTTATTCGAAAGTGCTAACTTTCTTTTTGGTATTTATCCTTTATTGGTACTTTGGAAATAAACTAGAGCCTATGCCTTGGTTCACAAAAGAATCCTTTAAATTTAAAAAATCAGATTTCGTAGAGTTTATTAGATTTTAAGAAATATGAAAGTAATTTTTTTTGAACCCTATACTTTAAATACCCCTCATTACGAAACCTGTTTGGAACTAATGCAAAGACATTTAGATCAAAAAGATGAGGTGATTATTTTGGGGTGTGATGCAGATTTGGAGGCTTGCGCAATCAATATTAGACATCGAAAATTGATTTGTGCTAACTGCATTTCCAAAAGAAAAAATGGGCTTAAACTGTTGGATGGAAATTTCAAATACAAAAGCTACTTCTCCCTAACTGAGGAGGACAAAAAGAGTGTTGAGAAACTGAGATTTAATTTTGAAACAGTAAAAGATTTACAGCCATACTCCGTCGATGGATTTGATATTGGGTATGCCATTGGTTCGACGATCATTTCAAATCATCGAGAACCTAATTTGTCTTTGGACAAGGCCTTCAACTGGAAAAAGTTGATGAAGACTTCTTACAAAACTTTTCTTTCCATTAAGAATCAAATCAAAGCGGAAAAACCGGATCGACTATATTTATTCAATGGAAGGTTTGCTATTTTGAAAGCAGGATTCTCGGCCTGTCAAGTAATGGGCGTTGATTGTTTCATACATGAGCGCGGTTCTCGAATTAACAAGTACATGGTTTTCGAAAATCATCAACCACATCATATAAAAGGTATCAACAAACTCGTTCTAAAATATTGGGAACGCGGCGAAGACAAGAAAAAAGAACAGTTAGGAATAGATTTTTACGAAGGTCGAAGAAAGGGGAGTAAACAGGCATGGAAATCATTTACAAAAGATCAAAAGCTAAATCAGCTTCCCAAAAACTGGGATATAAATAAAAGAAATATCGTCATCTTTAATTCATCAGAGGATGAGTATGCGTCAATAGGTGAAGAGTGGAAACTCACCTTGTACAACAACCAAAACGAAGGAGTTAAAAAAATAATCAATGAAATGTCTATACAAAAAGACTTTCATTTTTATTTGAGAGTACATCCAAATCTAACGGGGGTGAATAGTAGTATCATTAAGGAGATGTTGGAGATAACTGGGGAAAACTTCACTTTGATACCTTCTGACTCAGAAGTAAGCACATATGCCTTAATTGAAAATTGTGAAAAAGTATTGACGTTTGGATCTACTGCTGGCATTGAAGCAACATTTTGGGGAAAACCTTCCATCATGGCTGGCGTGAGTTTGTATATGTATCTCGACGCAGTTTATAAACCAAAAACACATGAAGAATTACTCCAATTATTAGTAGCACAACTTGAACCCAAATCGAAAGAAGAGGCCATCAAATATGGATATTACATCAACACTTTCGGAGAAGAATTCAAATACTTTGATGCAACGGACTTTTTTGAGGGCACCTTTAAAGGTAAAAAAGTCGTAGCTTCCAAAAGGCATAGTCTGCCATTAGAATTGTATAATAAAACACGAAAACTCCTCCAATCGTGAAAGTATTACACCTTTGCACATCGATAAAAGGTGGCGCTGGCATCGCCTGCGAACGTTTGCATCAAAGCCTCCTCAAAGAGGGAATTGATTCTCATTTACTAACTGCAGATAAAGACCGAGCAAGGTATCCCAACTCACACCGAGCGGTTGATTTGATTTCTCAAAAAAGGAGAGTGATGTTGGAATTGCAAGAGGTGCTTGCAAAGGTAAAAACCAAAGTAAAAGAGCGGAATTCAAAAATCGAATCCAGTTTATTTACTTTTATGAATACTCCATATCCTTTTATCAGCAACAGTCAACTTTTCAAAGAAGCGGATATTATTCATTTACATTGGGTGGCAAATTTTTTAAATTATACTTCTTTTTTTAAAAGAAATAAAAAGCCAACACTTTGGACGCTTCACGATATGAATCCGTTTACGGCGGGCAATCATTATTCATTAACAGAAGATGAAATAGACGCAAATAGAAATTTGATTTCAAAACAAACACAAAAGAAAAAATCATTACTCCAATACCAAAATTTAGAAATTATTGCCAGTTCGCAGTGGATGAAAGAAGCATCTGAGCGAAGTAAAATCTTAGGAGACAAACCACATCACTTGATTCATTTTGGGCTTGAACCTAATATTTTCAAACCAAGAAACAAGGAACAATCGAGAGAGATTTTGGACATTCCTTTGGGTAAAAAAGTGATTCTATTTGCAGTAAACAATATTTACGACACTCGAAAAGGATTCAATTTACTGTTGGAAGCGATTGAAAAATTGAATGATCCAGAAATTTTACTTTGCATAATGGGTAACACCTACGGCAAAGTGCTTCCCAAAAACGCCAACATTCACGAGCTGGGTTTTGTGAGTGATGAACGAATGCTTAGTCTCATCTTTTCGGCAGCGGATGTTTTTGTGACACCTGCGATTGAAGAAGCGTTTGGCCTCACCACTATTGAATCTTTAGCATGTGGAACGCCTGTTATTGGTTTTGATACTGGAATAATATCAGAAGTAATTCAGGACTTAACGAATGGTTTTATTTGTAAAGAAAAAAATGCAGCATCACTCGCTTCTGGAATAAATGAAGTTTTAAAAAAATTAGACTTTTTTGATTCATCAAAGATTTCAAAGGAGATACTAAGTGGTTTCAATGAAGAACTACAAGCAAAAAATCATATTGAAATTTATAAAAAAATGATTGATAAAGAACGACAAAGCTAAGCCATTCCTAATCAATGCAAGATTCAAAAGCCTCCTTCCTGGAGGCTTTTTTTATGCAAAGAATAAAAAAATCCATTTTCTACCAACCAAATACAATTGAAGGATCGTTGTGAAAAAGTGTACTATTTTTACAAAAAAAAAAACTAATACCTAAATCATGACTCCTCAATTTATCAAATTTTCGATTTTGCTTTTCTTACTGAATATTGGTAGTAAGGGATTTACCCAAAGGATATTTATCAATGAAATTGTTGCAAACAATGGAAGCATTAACTCGGATGTACAAGGAGATGCTCCTGATTGGATCGAAATTTATAATCAAGAGGACACTACTGTTAATCTTCAAAATTATACATTAACAGATGATCCATTAGAAAGCCAAAAATGGGTTTTTCCTTCGAAGTTAATTGGCCCAAAAAGCTTTATCATCGTCTATGCATCTGGAAAAGATTCGATATTTGGTCAAGAGGAATTGCATACTAATTTTAAAATTTCATCCTCTGGAGAGGCGCTATATTTATACAGTCCACAAGGTACAATTACCGATCAAATAGGAAAATCCGAGCTTGAAAGAAACCAATCGTATGGAAGATTGCCAGATGGAAGTTCAAATCTTGTATTGATGGATCTACCAACTCCATTTAAAAGAAATTTTGAAAGTTCCATCATTACCCCTTCAGCTACTTCTGGTTTTTTCGCTGATTCATTTTTGTTGGCACTAAATAGCAATATTCAAAGAGATACGATTTATTATACTTTGGACGGGTCCAACCCTACCAAAAACGATTTGGTGTACTCTTCCCCAATCATGATGAATGATAGAACCGCAGAACCAAATGTTTATTCAAATATCCCTACCACACCTACCAATCTAACAAGAACTTATTGGCATTGGCAAACACCAGAAAACGTCACAAAATCAACTACCCTAAAATTTAGAAGTTTTAGAGGGACTGTTCCATCAAGCAAAATATATCATCAAACCTACTTTATAGGAGAGGCTTTTGAAGATTACACTTTCCCTGTTTTTTCTTTGATGATAGATAGCTCCGCATTGTTTGATTACGATACAGGAATCTACGTTCCTGGAGCCTATTACGATTCTTTAGGATTTTCCAATTGGCCTATTGGAAATTATCATGGGGAAGGAGCAAATTGGGAGAGGAATGGTCATATTCAATTTTTTGAATCTGATAAAAGTCTAAAATTTTCGACAGGGGTTGGTCTCAAAATGCATGGCAACGGCAGTTTGGGATTACCACAAAAAAACCTTCGACTGCTTTTCAAAAAAAAATATGGCATCGGTAAACTAAAATATCCAATTTTTGAATCACAGTTTCCAAATTCTTTTCAAAGGTTATTATTGAGAACCGGAGGTAACAATTCTACTATGGTAAATTTTTTGGAGCCACTACTTCAAGATCTACTAAAAGAGGAGGACTTGGACATTCAACAATATAGACCTTCAATTTTATTTATAAATGGAGAGTATTGGGGGATTCATAATATTCGTGAAAAAATGGATGAAGACTACTTCGCATCTCATTATGATATTGAAAGTGACCAAATACAAACTCGATTTCCTTGTAGCCAAAACGATATTGGAGGTGGATGGGAATTTTTGAATATTTACAAATATTTGGAAGATAACTATCTTGAGATTGACTCAAATTACCAAACTGCCAAAGAATGGCTTGATGTAGAAAATATAATAACCTACTACATTATGCAAATTTTCTACGCCAATAAAGATATGCATTCCAATTTTAGATATTGGGGAACCAAAGGAAATCGTACAAAATGGCGAACCGTGGTTTATGATTTAGATATTTCTTTCGGAGTAGGGTGGGGAGATAAAAGACCAAGCGTTAACCATTTTGAAGTTGCGACGGAGGAAATTTGCCACACTTTCATTTTTAGAAAATTTTTAGAAAATCAGGAATTCAGAGACCGCTTTGTAGTACGATCTGAGGAAATGCTCAAAACAACTTTTCATTCAGATACCATCATCAATCGATTTGAGCAATTCAAAGAAAGATACCGACCACATATACAAAAGCATATCGAACGTTGGGGATACCCTGAAAGTATTGAAAAATGGGAAGAATTGATTCAAAATTTTCAAAATTATGCAAGGCTAAGACCTTGTTATTATAAGGCACATTTAGAAGCGTTTTTCCAAATTGATTCAATTGATTTTAATTGTAATGACACTTTGGTCGTGAGCTCAACAACAGATTATTCATTAAGGGATAAATTATCGATTTACCCAAATCCAACTTCAAATTCAATTACGCTCAAAACGAATAGTGCTAATAATTTGAAAAATACTCAACTAAATATTTACAACATCATAGGACAAAAAGTATTTCAGGAGCAATTGACTGACTATCGAACAGAGCATTCGATTAATGTAAATCACCTTCAATCAGGTATTTATTTTGTCATACTTATAGATAGAAGTGGAGCAATAAAATGGAAGGAGAAATTAATGATTGAAAATTAATTATTTTCAAAATAATCCAACAGTTTTTCAAACTGATACTCATTGGTGTATTGCTTGATCAGGCCTTCTTCGATAGACGGCATTTTTTTCTCTGATTCAGCTTTCAAAATTGGAATGGCACTTTCAATATCCGTTTTGGAAAAAAGGACAATTCCAGTTTTTAAGCGGCTCATCATATTGAGCATTTCCTTCGAAGGATTGATAACGATAGGGGAGACGCCACTACCGATATAGTCGTAGAATTTCTGGGTGACTCTTCCGCCACCGAGGTTTTCTTCAGGGAGATAAATTAAGCCAAATCGATAATTACTCAACACACGGGGTACTTCGGTTTGGCTTATTTTTCCTTTGTAATTGACATAGTCAGATTTAGACAAAATCGAATCGTACTCTCCGTAATAATCACAAACGACTTCATAGCCAGCCTTATTGATCCTTTCAGTAAACTGCACAACGTTATTGGCTGCCGATGCTCTTGGGTAGGCTCCTCCAGAGTAAACTATTTTTAGTTTCTTTCCTTTTTCAGTTGATGAAATATTAGAAATCACCTCACCAAATCCGTTTCTGACAACAATTGATTTTTCTCTTAAATATTTAAACTTTTGGCAATGATTGTCTTTGTCAGTTTTCGTATTAAAAATGATAAGATCGGCATTTTCAAAAACCTTTCTTTCATAAAATTTAGAAAATAACTTTCCGAAAGGAAATGGATTGTAAAGTGGATTGAGTGTCCACGGATCCCGAAAATCGGCAATCCAAAACAAATCTCTCTTAAAAAACTTACAAATTAGCCCTAAATACGAAACACCAAATGGTGGCTGAGAACTCAACAAAACGATATTTGAAAACTCATGACGAAGCAAACGATAAACTCGAAATGCCCATAAAATAGAGGGGTCAACGATAAATCCACCTCCAAGCATTTTTTTACCAAAACGAACCAACCGAAGATCTTCGACTCTAATTCCTTCTTTTGGTGAAATTTCACGACTAATCAAAGTACTATCAATTCCCTCTTGTTGGAGATATTTATTTAAACGATTGATACGATTTCCCCCGACCAATGATGTCCTTAAGGAATCATAGGAGACTAAAAACCATTTTTTGTCTTTGAGGTCGTTTTTATTCATTTAAATCTTTCTCTGCATTTATCTCAGAATAACCAGTTTTCCGATATCGTTTTTAAAATATTTATCCATTGATGTTGCTCTTTGTTCCATCGCTTCACCACTATCATTTTGAACCACAAATCTATAAAGATAAACGCCATTTGCTAACTTATCACCATATTCATCTGTACCATTCCACTGAAAATCTGTTTTGTGAGTTCCTATTCTCAATGGACCCATTTCTACATCCGTTATTTCCCTTACAATTTTACCAGAAATGGTCATTATTTGAATTTTATAATTTGCTGGCGACTTACTTCCAGTCAATGTATAAACAAAAGAAGTAGAAGTAGAAAACGGATTAGGATAGGTCAATAAATTTGAAATACTCGATTTCGTAATCACATTGAATTTAACTACATAATCAAATTTACCTGCCAAATTTCCAGCAGCATCTTTCGCTTTTATTTTCAGTTCATATTCACCATCAATTGTGAAAGTTGGGTTATACTCGATTTTTGCAATGTTATTATTCGTAGTATTCGCCGGTATGAAAGTAATCTCAGGACTTGCAATTGGTATCAGAACAAAATCAACTTCATCTGGCATTCTAAGCGAAACTTCAAAAGATGCGGAATCCGAAATTGGGAAAAGCAGATTTTCATCTTTCAGGTTAGCGACTATCATCGGCTGAGCAGAAACAATCTCTCTGTCCATTATCCTTAAGCCATCAAACGTTACATCCAAGAGCGGGTTTCGTTGATCCGATTTAACGAAAAACTCTTCTTGAAAGAAATTATTAAATTCATGAAGCTCAGGTTGGTCTCTATTTGGATTTATTTCAAAAAATAGACTTTGAGCCCCGCTCAAATCTTTTGTATCAATTTCTATTTTGTACGAAGAAGAACCTCGTTTTGTCAAAGGCTCTATACGATCATACTGTTCCAAAATCACAGTCTGACCATCCTTGATAGTGTAATAAACCAGCAAACTATCCATATCATATTGACTCAAATTTTCATACCCCAACTCAAGTGTATAGATTTCTCCCTGACTTAAAGTATCCTTTGCTTCTTCATATTTTTTTTCTGTATTAATGGCTACTTCTGGGTATCCTTCATAAAATACGCGCCAGTAATCCAGATTTGGTGAAGTCCTATTTGCAGTGTCTTGGGCATGAAATTCAAGGGATAAATAAGGAAATTTTTCGGCGCTAATATTTGATAAGCTTACATCAGTTGTCGTGATATTTTCAAAAATCAGAGAATCATTTCCATCTACTTTTCGACCGATTACATTTACAAAATATTCATCTGTGTTTGGAATAGAAGGCGTTGCCTTCCAAACCAAAGAATCCCAATTTTTGGAGGGTCCAATTAATTTGGAAGCCATAAATCCATCAGTCCAATTGCCAACGATAGGGAAGGTTTCATCTATTACCTGCAAAACCGAATCCGCCAAAAACTCACCTAAAACGGGACCACCTTGTTTATAAAAGAAAACATACGGTAGAGCACCTTTTGATTCTGTTTCTCTGATTTTGGTTGCACCATTCGATTCCAAAACGTCAAATATAGTTGTACCCAAACTCGTAGAATCAGACAACCATCTATCTGGAAAATAACCAGCAGTCGGCGTTTGAATCGTAAACATCAAAACATAATTATTATCAGGAATACTATCTTTCAGAAAATTAATCAAATTACTTCTTTGGCCAATCACCTGAGTCGGAAAAGGGAAAGCGTTCATTGGAAATGAAAAACCACCAGCGCCCATCGAGCCTCCAGGAGGATTGACCCAAGGCTCAACGGATACTGAATCCAAGACTGCGACATAAAAACCTTTAGCATTTCCAATAGACTTCTGCGTTCTCGCATTATTAATAAAGTATGCTGGTACATTTCTACCAGAAGTAAAAGCAAAATTCTTAATCCGAATTTCCTTTACGTCATCTATAAATTTCAATTGATTATTCGTTTCGTCTATTTCAAGGTTGGAAAAACGATTTTGCAAAAATTGTTGATAATGTGATTGATTAAACCCATTTGGCAAATTCGGTTGATACAAAAAGGAACTGTTTTGCCAATTATACCCAAAACCTGAATCCGTACTATCTAAGGTGGTTCTCCAATAATAAACCTCATCCACATTTGGTGTAATACTCGGGGTTAAATTAGCAATTCCACTACTTGTTTCTAATACATTTTCCGAAAGATTTGTTGTGTTAAAATCAGCATTTTTGTCAACCTGAAAAACAATATTTTTCGAATCAGTGCTTACGGAAGTTGATGAACTGATTAACTCCAATGCAGATTCATTGACAATACTACACTCCGTTGGATAAACTGGAACGATGCTATTATCTACCACATAAAACCCAAAATCATTGCTGGAATATTCGTTATTATTTTCTGCTGCAACTGCTGGAAGTTCATCAATTTGGTCATCCGCATCAATTACAATTCTGAGTTGATTCCAACCGATATTATCTTCCGTTACGTCTACAGGAAGTTTAAAGTTTACCGAAGTTTGATACCTACTTACATCCACCGATTCAGATGCGGCTAACGACTCAATGCCCGAAGGAGAAGTCAGATAAACTTCAACAAGTATCGATGTGTTTGGAAGATTTAACCCCAAATTCAAAATCGAAAAGTCTAATTCAAAATCATCCACCTCAGCATTCAAAATGTTTGTATTTAACCTAATAGATTCTTTAATAATAGAATAATCGGGCGCTTCATAGTTGTGAAATTTCACAGCTGGATCTCCCAATAGCGTATATTGTTCAAGCAATTCGATTTGAGGAGCGATATTAAAACCTAAACTATTAGAATCATTACGAATAGAGTCAATTTTTATAAAAGAGTTCCTTAGTGATTTACCGATAGTTAGGTCTCCGCTTTTCCCAAATTCGTCATAGATCTTATCTACTTGTTTATAGAGTGGAGTGATGGCACCTTGCCCAGACATCGCTATAAATCCGATACTTCCTTTATCTTTTGTAAATACATAATCGTAGCCCGTTCCATCTACATCATGGATATTTCCAGAATAACAACCCATCGAAATCAGCAATGGATATTTACCTTTATTATCATAATTGTCCACCAAATCTATAGCGAAATCGAAAGAGCCTATACTACCATGACCAAAAACTGTCATCAACGAAACACCATCATTCACTCTATTGATGATGTCGGTTGATTGGCTAACCTCTATTGGATCAGTACTATCTTTATAATAATCCTTCACCGTCGCTCCGATTGCGTTGGTCTCAATTTTTGTTTCTAAATCTTCCAAATGCAGCTTAATCGAAAGTTGTTCTAACGGAGAAGTTCCACCTCCAAAATGCATCGCTTTTTTAGTCCATTCACGGTTTTCGACGGTATTGATTTCTGGATCAAATGATTCATGCTCGATCACCTTATTCAAATAATTTTCAATATCAATTGCCTTCGAAGTTGCTATCCTTCCAATATTAACAATAGATAAGGGTCTTCCTTGAGTCGAAACCAACATATTGTCTGCACCTGGCACTCCGAAAGTAGGAATGAATGGCAAATCTCTCGAAAGAAGTGCCTCTGTTCGCTTTTTATGATATTCTCTTCCTTTACCGATTATGAGTAGATATTCTGGATCAATTCTTCTTTTTTTGAAATGTGCAAAATTTCGAATCGCTATTGGATGACGATGAATTCCGTATGAAAATTGATCATAAATTTCATCAATAAGATATCTGTCAATAGCATAATTTCCTCCTTCTGGCGAACTTCTATAAGTTGAATACTTATCAATATTCTGCTTTGCCATTTGTGGGTTATCAAAAGTTTCGTAACTAGTCAAAATGATATAGGAACCTTTATCATTTTCAATATTCTTAAAATTGACCTCTGATATTTTTTCTACTTTCTTAGAAATATTAGAAATCACAAATTGACGCGTTGAAGGATTGGGCGGAATAGCAATAGAAGCAATTCCATTGTTCAATTCAGGATTCAGAAAAACCTTATTGATCAAATCATAACAAATCGGCGAACCACTATTCTCATCATACTCAAATGCGAATCCACTATAGTTTGTTGAGGCAGAATTTTTGAAAAAGAAGTCTGAATTTCCCTCAATATTCGAACCTCTTTTGTACCTAACTTTCAAGTTGGAAACGAATTGCAAATCAGATGCTTTCGTAACTTCAATTTCCAAATTATTCGTTTGAGCCATTAAGCCAGCAGGCACTCTAATCGGTAGTTCATGAACTTTTGCGAGTAGGAGATTATTATCATGATAGGAAGTATCAAGAACCGTTTCGTCATTCAATTTAATAATCAATTGATGCGTATCCACAACATTGGCTGATAGCCGTATCGCCAAAAAGTCATCCTCACCATCGTCAACAAAATTGGGTAAATCAAAATTGATCACTTGTGGTGAGCCACCTCTTGGCAATGCAAATCCTTCTCCTGCACTAAATTCAGAACGCGTGTTTCTTGGATTTCGAAAAGTACTTGAAAATACAATCGTGGTATCAAAAGTCAATTCATTTGCGAAAGCAGAAACTTGGCTCGTTTCATTGGGAATCTCAGCGAATCTCACCTGCGACGCATTATCTGACCAAGTCAGAAAGAAAGCAGTTGAATCTGTAAACAAGCTGAATTCAGGATTCAAGTTATCAGTGGAAGGATTTTCGAATAAATAGTCATCCAATTCAGATTTATTCTTTTTGCCTTCAAATGCCAGAAAATCACTATTGCTAAAGATTCCTGAAGTAGAAACCCTGATTGGTACTTCGATACCCATCGAAAATAACTGAAACTTCTCCGCTTCGATATCATCAATCGGAAAACCTGCATTTTTGAGTGTACCGTAGTCCATTTTAAAAATGCCATCCTCTGCCGTCAGAAATTTGAAATAACGCTGATCATAATCGATCCACTCATTTCCATAAAGTGTATCGACACCATTCCACATTTGAGAAAAGGAAAGAGAAGGCAAAAGGATGCAAAAGAGAAAAGGAAAGAAATTTTTTATCATAACGATTAATTATGGGGCTTTAGCAATAAGGAACATGTGAAAAAAAACTTAAAACAGTTTGAATATTCTTTTTCCCTTGTTCATCGTTAAAAATACTCGCCAATGCTTAGGCATTGTCTGCGTTTTTTGCCTTGATCAAGGAAAAAATAATTATTCACCTTTGTTATAATTTATGCTTCACATGTTCCTAAGTTTGTCGGAAATTACCTTCCCTTGAAAAAAGAGAACACCAACATATTACAAATATCTAAAAAGGAATTGACTGAGTTCCTTTTTTTGCTGTTTTCTCTTGCCTTTATTGTCACTCCTTTGTGGTCTATAGGTACAAATGTCTATTACCAAACATTTCTAATGTTCGGGTTAGTAGTATCAGGATGGTTTTGGGCAAAATTGGCTTCTACAACAATTCAGATAACTATTCCCCAAAAAGGATTCTGGTTTTTATTGATTTGTTTTGTTTTGATAGTTTTCATCAATTTCAAACCCATTTCTAATAATATATCATACTTGGGAGACGAAATCCACCATCTCATCAAACCATTCATGGTCAATAAAATGGTTGGTGCTCCAATCCTATTTTTTGGAACGGTCATTTTCGGTGCCATCTATTTTTCTCTTTATAAAAAAATAAACGGCCTCACCCTATACCTTTCCGGGGTTTTGATTTTAAGTTCCGTCATCCTTTTTTCTTTTTTCTTTGACGAATCGCTCAGAGAAACTTTTGAAATGTATTTAGTAAGATTTCCATTTTTACCAACGCTTTTATCGTCAATTATGGCTTCAATCACTGGGACATTTGGCGGCGTTTATCACGAATTTTCTTATCGTTTAGTTCCGCTTATTTGTATATTTTTGACTGGTGTATATTGTACGATTCAATTTTTTGGAAATAGGTCGGCATTAAAACGAGTATTGGTTTTTGCATCCATTATTAGCATTCCAAGCGTTTATTATTATTCCTCCATTTTATATCTTGAACCACTCATTTTATTATTGACAACCGTCATTTTGGTGAATATAAACGCCCTTTTAGCTAAAGATTTAAAAAGTAAAAAAGTAGAAAATTTAGGATGGATTTGCCTTTTACTTCTGGGTTTTATCAAAGAAACAGTCGTTCCAATTCTCGTTGGATTTCTATTTATCAGAGGCATCAAATGGATTTTTGAAAAAAACTACAGTTTCCAAAGTTTTTGGGAAGAAGTTCAAATTGCTTTCAGCTTGCTTTTACCGCTTGCGATTTATCTTTGGTTTAGAGGAGATGTTCGGGGCTTCAATTTTGATCCATCAGGCGCTTTTGACCTTTCAATTTACAAGCTGTTTTTCATTACAATTTGGGAACAATTTGGGCTCGTTTTACCAATAGCAGCAATCGCTTTCCTCTTTTTAAAATCAATTGGAACTTGGGAGCGAATATTTATTTCCGTTACAACTGTCATTACCTTTGTATTTTATTTATTGGACTTCGGTGGCATTTTCATTGGATATAGTCGGTTCAATCTCTTTTTTGCTCCGTTCATTTTAGTCCTTTTTTGTAAAGGCATTTTTGAAATAAAAAACGAATGGGTAGCCAATATTGCTTTGGCAGGAATCATTTGTACCAACTTATATTTGAGTCCAATAAATGTAGATGGCAGTAGATATTTAAACTGGGAGAGGTGTATTGACTGTGTAAATATGTCCGTGGATATGGTTTATCCAATAAATGAGGCATTGAATTGGGCAAGTTCAAATCTCAAAAAAGAAGACTATCAGATTCATATTTTAAAACCTCGTAAATATTATTACCCCTATAAGGAGTTCTATTTGAAAAAATACCAATGGAAACCTTCAATTGATTTTGGAGTAATTGATTCTGAATATTTTAAAATACAATTAGCAAACCTTTTGGAAAAACCAACTGATAAAAAACGAGCAATAATCGTCCAACCACCCAAAAATTGGGAACTGCCAAAAGCTCTTTCACCTTCCCAAAATTTTGAATTAAAAACATTTACAAACCAAACTCTACCAATCTATATCCTTTTTGAAAAGTAAAAATTCTAAAATACTTCATTCGATACTTCATTCCTTTATCGGTTTAGGAGTTGGAATCAGAGTTTTCCAATTTATATACAATCGATCGCTTTGGTATGATGAGGCGACCCTTGCACTCAATATCATCGAAAAAGATTTTGTGCAACTAGTTTCACCTTTGGACTACAATCAAGTCGCTCCGATTTTATATTTATATATACAAAAAACCTTGACCCTCATTTTGGGGGAACATGACTTTGTTTTAAGAATTTCTTCGTTGGTCGGAGGAATCGCTTTTTTGTATTTTAGCTATGTTTTAGCCAAAAAACTCTTGGATCAAACAGGAGCATTGATCACAACTGCGCTCCTTGCGATATCTTATCCTTTGGTTTATTACTCAACTGAGGCCAAACCTTATATGCTCGATGCGCTCACCTTTGTGATTCTTTTCCTTTTTTATTTTAAAATAAAAGAACATCGAAGAGGGAAAATCTATTTTTCGATAGCAGGAATTGTGGCGGTTTGGTTTTCATTTCCGTCCATTTTTGTGTTGGCATCAATTGGTCTTTTTTCGATTCATGAACAACCAATTTCAAAACTAACCTTTAAAAAAGGTTTTGAAATACTTGGAATGCATTTGCCTTGGGTAATGAGTTTTTTGCTTAATTACTATTTCGTTATTCATGGTCATTCCAATGCCGGCCAAATGACCTCTTTTTGGGAACAGCATTTTATGCCATCACTTTTTCCGCTCGATAAATTTTTGGTTTGGAATGCGAAGCATTTTGCGCAGCTATTCTACACCATTTTAGGTTTTGGAAAATGGATCTCCGTTCTCTGCATTTGCTTGTTCCTGTTGGCAA
This sequence comes from uncultured Saprospiraceae bacterium, assembly GCA_937930815.1. Taxonomy (GTDB): domain Bacteria; phylum Bacteroidota; class Bacteroidia; order Chitinophagales; family Saprospiraceae; genus JAGQWW01. The sequence goes on from CALHBQ010000368.1 coordinate 27,767, forward strand.
TATCTCAAATTATTAAAAAAAAGGATTTTAAAATACTCCTGTTTTGTTTTCCATTGGTTTTGCATTTGGGTTTATCCTATTTTCATATCTATCCATTTGTAGAAAGGCTTGTTTTGTATAGTGCTTTTTCATTTGCCTTTTTGACTGCTTATGGTTTGGAATGTATAAAAAGCTACCAGCTAAAATTATTGCCTATTTCATTAATTGCCGTATTGATTATTAGTCTGGCGTTCATCACGATTAAAAAGCTACCAATTGAGCGCGAAGAAGCTAAATTGGTTATTAAGATTCTAAATAATAAAGTTGAACCAAAAAACAACATATACGTATATTACGGTGCAGCCCCTGCAATAAAATTTTACCGAAAAAAACTCCTCATAAATGAGGATAAAATTGTTTATGGAAAAGAGTTTCGAGATAGTCCAGAAAAATATTATGAAGAAATTGAAAAAATAAAGGGTACAACTTGGCTGGTATTTACACATTATTTAGCGTCAGAGTTGGTTGAAATACTCCAAAAATTCGAAGAAAATGAAGAAAAAAGAATAATCGAGCAAAAGACATCTGACAATAGTTTAAAAATATTCTTATTAGAAAAAAAATAGACTATATATATTGGGATTATATGATAGAATCCTCTATTTTTGTTACTGTATTTTAATTTTAACCCATGTGTTTTCTCCTGATTTTTTAAATGGGATTTTAAACTCCAAAAATCATTTGACTTTCAGGCTTTAATCCATGATTATTTGACCCATAAAAAAAAATATTATGAAAAAGATTTTACTTTCTATTCTTGCTGTTTCAGCATTTTCTTTAACTGGTCTTGTTGCCCAAACCTGTTCTTCAGGAGGTGTTCCTTGCTCAGGAGGTGTAATAATTGACGTTTGTACTGATGTTTGCCCTGCAGGGCAAACTGGTGGAATCACTGTTGTATATGCATGTGATGGAGCAGGTAACATTGTTAGTACTGATATTACTAATACTTGTGTTGCACCAATCGAACTTTCAAACTTCGAAATCAAAACTGAAAAAGGAATTACAAAATTAGTTTGGAATACTGAATCAGAAATTGACAACGAATTATTTGAAGTTTTACGTTCTTACGATGGACGTAATTTCGATATTATCGGTGAAGTAAATGGTGCTGGTACTTCTTTCGAAGGTCAGTCTTATGAGTTCGTTGATAGAAGTGCTGCGAAAAGAGCAACTTCAAGCAGCGTATTCTACAGATTACGTCAAGTTGACTTTGATGGTCAATCTACACTATCAGAAGCTGTTTCTATGAAATTGCAAGCTGGTGCTGAGTTGATGGTAAACAACGTTGTTGCTGAAAACGGCGTAACTGTTTACTTCGAAGCTCCAACAAATGGTTTGGTTACTGCTCAAGTTGCTGACATTGCTGGTAAAGTAATCAGCAGAAATACTTTCTCTTCAGTTGAAGGATTCAACATGATTGAATTGCCAATGAATGTTGCTGGAAACGGTATCTTCATTATGACTGTAACTGACGGTGTTACTGTTCAAACTAAAAAATTCTTCAGATAAGAAATTTAGTTTCATAACAAAAAGCCGGTTTGCAAAGTTTTGCAGACCGGCTTTTTTAGTTTATCAATGCTTCTATGAAACCGTTTACCCACTTCCTTATCACACGGTTCAATATAAAAAATGCCAAACCTCATTGGCAACAAACAAGAACCGGAAATAAAGTACTTACCAATGAATGGTTAGCTCACAGATTTGAAATTTTTAATTCTTATTGCCTTCCTTCTATCCTTAATCAGTCTAATAAAAAATTTAAGTGGTTAATCTATTTTGATATTGACACTCCTGAATCATACAAAAACAGGGTAGCCGCACTTGCCCAAAAGCATCCATTTATTAAGCCAATTTATGTCAATGAATACCAATCATTTTTGAAAGGTATTTCTGACGATGTTCTTTCTAACCTTGATTCAGATTCAAGTCATATCATTACGACAAGATTGGACAATGATGATGCCCTTCATTCTGATGCAATTGAAAAGATTCAATCCCTATTTCAAAACCAAGAGATGGCGGTTTACAACTTTACTAAAGGGTATTGTTTGCAAACTCAACCTTTCACAATGTTGACTAAATATGATTACCCAAAAGGTCCTTTTTTGAGTATGATTGAAAAAGTTCCTTCTGATAAAAAAGTGAGAACCATTCTAACTTCCAAACATGGTTCGCTCGATCATATCCAACAAATCAAAGAGAAAAGATATTGGTTGCAAATTATCCATGACCAAAATTTAAGTAATGAAACGCTCGGCAAGCCTACAAAAGATACAACGGTTTTAGATAATTTTGGATTGGGGAATTTAAAAACAGCAATTTCTACAAATGATGTTTTAAAATTTTATTTCCAGCGATTTCGAAGAAAATTAGGATAATAAATCCGTATACAAAGTTCGAAGGTTCTTGCTGTTTTGCTTGATGTCAAAGTTGGATTGAATGTGATCAATTGCAGATTTACCAAATTTTTGATATTCCGCATCTTCCATTTTATAAAAATATTCAATTGAATTTTTCAATTCATCGATATCCTTTTCTTTGTTCAGTAATCCAGTTTTTTGATGAATCACTTCTTCAGGGATATCACAATGCATTGTTGAAATTACTGGCATACCGACCGCTTGCGCATTTAATAAAATAACTGGGGCACCGCCCTCGCAATCCCGATCCGCCGCATAACAACTCGGATGAATAAAAACATCGAAATCTTTCATAAAGCCATACAATTGGCTAAAATCAATTCGATCAAGCAAAGTTACTTTATCAGAAATGCCTTTCGATTCGATAAATTTCAACACTTCATTTCTTACTCCAAGCTTTTTTCCGTGAACTCCTCCAACCATTGTCAGTGTCATATTTGGGCATATTTTTAATGC
>CALHBQ010000369.1 GCA_937930815.1 uncultured Saprospiraceae bacterium
CTAAAATCGTCTATACCCTACGTCTTAGGCGGTTGAACACGCCTGGCCACTAATATTGTTTTTTTTCTAATAAGTTGGCCTTTGACTAATAGTAGAACGCAACTCTGTCGAAAAAACATCAATGCTTTGAGGCTTACGTTCCGGCTTTGTCTCGTCTATCAGCTTCGCGGTAAGGTAATGATATATCATTATACCGATAAGTACGGCAATACCAACTACACAAGCTATCAGTTTCCAACTGAAAAAAGACCGAGTCGTGACGTATGCAAGCTCAGGAACGAAAGGAAGACTATTCATTTTTATAAATTTTGAAGTGATTTTTTTTTCGATGAAAAAAGCCATATATCGTAGTAACCATAATGACTGGCCTTATCAATATTTCGAATTTCAGTATGAATTTTAAAATTAAAGCCTTTGGCTTTCAAGGTATCCCAACTAACTGTCTCACCGAGATGGTTCAAAAGAATATTTCTATTTTTCCAAAGAACTCTATGGGTCTCTCCGACTATTAGCTCACGGTCATCTCGCTCTTTTCGTTTTTTTAAATTGCCAGCGTCATGCCTGCACTTTGACGAACAGAATTTTGCATCTGACCTTTTGGGGATGAAATCATTTTCGCAGTAGAGACATTCTTTAAGCGCTGTTGCTCTTGAACTATTCATATTAAAACGAGTTTACTCAAGTAATTACCCACTTATAACCGCGTAAACTCAGGTATAGGTGAGTATAAGCGGTTAACGCAAATATTTCATATTGAAACCTCTTCAAACTATAGTAAAAACATACAGCTTTCAAAGGTTTACTTTACAAAAGTAAAACATAACCAAAGAGATTCCTACAAATTTTGAAGGTTGGCGAGATATAGAAGGTTAGTGATTTCACATCTCTTGAGTTCGCGTTATGACTACCCTATTTTTGGCGAACTTGAGTTGATTGATTCTAAGTAACTAATAATATTGTTTGCCTGTTTCGGTGGGAAATATTTTAGTTCATCATAGGTTTTGCGCGACATCCCAATTGCTTTTTCAGGAAACTCAATTGCTTGAATACGGCGCAGTAATGTTCGCTCACTCATAAATGTAGCTTTACTGATCGTCGGCCTTGTTTGAGCAAAAACCTCTTCTACTTTGCGATAATCTCGATAGTGGCCAAGACAGTTCGTAAAATCTATTCGATCAACTCTCTTTTGATGTTTCCCCACATAAATTGCTTTCGTTTCTTCATTACCAAAAAGGTCTATCCACTTCATCAGAATTTTTACTTTTACTCCATAATCATTTGCTAAATCACTTTTAGAGACCTTTCCTAAGAGTCCCCAATACCAAGCTGCGAAAAGACCTCCAATAAATATTATCCCAAGTATCAGATACCCGAGGATCGAATTTTTCTCATTTTCAGATTTCTATTCGAATTTTCAATTTTGGCTGGCCTTACTCAAAGAGAGACAAAATTTTGAATAGCAAAAATAATCAAATAAAAACGGCTTTGCATTCTTTAGTGGTGACAGACTTTATGTGACTTCTCTATCAACAGCACTTAAAATGAACCATAAAAGGTAGCCAAAAGTAGTTTTTGAAAACTTGATTTTTTCTACGGCAATTTGAAGCTGTTCTACAGTGAGGAATATCGTAGAACAGTTTCAATTGTAGGTTACGTTATAACGGCCCTTTTCTTGATTTACAGAACCATCGGGTTCCATTTTGAGAACCTCCCATATATAAATCAAATTAGTACTAATTAATAGAAAAATAAATTTAAAAATCCCGAACCTCAACGAAGAAGCTCGGGAGTTTTATTTTTAAGGAATTGGAGTTTTACATTCCAAAAGGACTACCGCCGCTGCCGCCAGTTTTTGGTTTCTGCAATACATCAAAGACTATTTCAAAATGCGATCCCTTTGCTGTTATTCGCGTTGGTAGATTTGAAAGAGCCACTGTAGCAGAAGCATCTGATTTTTCTAAATCTCCATTTCCATAAGTCCATGAATTTCCTTTATCTTTTTGGTTACTTACCCAGCCATCAAACCTAATATCAATTGTTTGATTTAAACTATATTGTCCTATTAAAATTACATTATCCAAAAAGAGTCCAAAATTAGACAAGTTTTCAAACGGCCCCGGTTGTCCAGTTTCGTGCATAGCACCTGTGTATCCAAAACAACCTTGGTGGCCGCCATTAACTTTAACATAGTAGCGAGCCTGATTATCTGCTCCGCTCATTTCAGTTTTGTGATACTTGATACTGATTGGCTTCAAAAAAGTTTGCTTTTTATCTTGAGCAAATAATGAAAGGCAAAAAACAGACATCATTGTGATAAGAACTAAATTTTTCATGATTATTTTTTTGATTTTAACTGACCTTTTGCAGATCGATTTTTTTTAAAATTAAAATTCAAGTGTTCTTATTTGTAAATTTTCAAGTAGATGTTATCACCTTTTTCTATGCCTCTGTTAAAGTTGGCTGAGGCACCATTTTCCTCTTTCACCAAATTCGACGCTGTACTAAAGTTAGCGACTCCAAGTTTTCTAATAGGTTCCTCTCCACTATTTCTTATTTTTTCTAAGTAAATGTACTTTCCGCCTGCATCATTATTGAAATCGGTCATTGCACCATCATCACAACTAAGAACAAAATTACTCGTTTTACTCATGCTACTTTCACGGATATATGCCTTTAGCCCAGTAAGTGGAGTTCCACTTCCAGTTTTATACAAAATATAAATATGGTGTCCAGATGCACCAGCATTAAAGTCAACTGCCTTATTATTTTGGCCTTTAAACAATTTCCATCCTTTACTTTCCATTCCTCTTACATCAGAATCCGCTGTTGATTTGGAGCCTCGACTAACTCCTATCACATCAGTTATTGGCTCTCCAAGTGATATAGGGAAGTTGTTTTCGTAGATTTTCTTGGCGTGATCCGCATTTATACAATCCATTAATATACATCCATATCTGTTTCGACCTTGTGTGTCTAATTCTTTCATTAAGAATGGATTTATATCTTCATCAGCAAGCTTTTTAGGGTTTGGCAATCCATATAAAGAACCTACTGCACTAGTGAAGTTGATGAATAAAGCATCTTCATTTGAATTGCTTGCAGCTTTTTTTAGAAAATCTTTTACGATCGCCTCTTTTCTATAACTTTGTTGTAAATCTATATCATATCTATCCTGCACATAAATTGTATTTCCGTTCTTTCCTATTTCATCATCAGGGGTATTATCAGACACATCAAATCGGATACCAGCATCAGGGTTTGAAAATCTGCTTAATAAGACAATTTTGCCCTTAGCTTCATTAATAGTAGGAATTTTTTTGTTATTCAAATCATAAAAAAGATTCTTATTGGAAGTAATTTCTGTAGTCATTAATAGCGCCCATGCCGGTAAAGAGACCGTGGTTTCCTCTTTTACAGACATGATTATAAATTCATTCGGATTTTTCTTTAAAAAATTTGAACAAGTATTTAAAACCGAAGAAAATGGTTGTGAGGGATCTGGTGCTACCCCATGAGCAATAAATAGTCCGTTATTAAGCCTTATGTCAAGAAACCTGACACCAAAATTTAGCTGTTCTTCTATGCTGCTATACTGAGTACCAAATGCAATGGGTAAATTTTTGGTACCAGAATCATGGGTTCCTGGAATCGTAATACTTGCAATAGATTTATTCTTCATGCTTTGAGGGAGTTGGGATATCCAATTTTTTCCCGTAATTTGCCCAGAAAGCATGTTTGAAAAACATAAAATTATTATTACTAAATTGAAATAAATATTTGATTTATTCATAATTAATTGATTTAAAATATTTGATAATGTTTGTTAGTTAATTTTGACAAAACAAATTTACCACATCACATAACCAATTGATAATCAAATAGATACGACTGGGTGAAACGTATCGTAGACTTGGTGAATGGTAGAAAAATAATGGTGAATTGCTACTTTTCATAAGGTAGCTTGGAGGTCATTTTTAAAAGTCTACAATACCAATAAATACCTTATATACGATTCTCCTATTTTAAAGGCAAGACCGTGTTACCAGCCCAATGATTTCACAAAAACATGGCACAAAAAAAACTGAGTATCGACTTGTGTCAATACCCAGTTAAATGTTTGGTTCTCTATTGAAAATTATAGAACCTTTTGACTCCTATTATTACTTCACCATTTTCAGGAATACATCATCCCCTCCTGCACCTTTATTAAAATCAGCTGTTCGTTGAAGACCATCTTTCACAAGCCCTCCTGAAGATCCATTAGAAGTAACATCAAGTGCTGTTATTGAGCCCGTGCTACCACCTTTTATAACTTCTAAATAAATGTACTTTCCTCCAGCCTCATCATTAAAATCACAAATTTCCGTCATATTATGACTATTTTTTACGTAAGTACCTGATGGCTTGTCTCCTTTATCATCGCCGATAAATGCTCTTAACCCTGTAATGGGTGTACTTCCATTCGTTTTATAATAAAGATAAATATAATTTCCACCTGCGCCTTCATTGAAATCATACGCATTTCCATTACTGTTTTTTAGTAATGTCCAACCATCATTCTCAAGTTTTCTAGCTTCCCTAGGTGCATCCGACTTACCTTTGTTTAAGCAAATAAGATCGGTTATCGGTTTTGCAGCTGGTGGTGTCTGGTTAGTTTTCTCCAATTCTGCTTTCGAGATAAATGGCGTTGAACTTACATATTTAGCATTGTTCTTTTTATGCTCATCTGCCATATATTTTATCGCATCATTGATAGCTTTTTCACGTTGTTTCCATTCGCTTTGATCTTTCATAAAAGCGCGACATAAAATAGAAATTGGTCTTAGATCAACTTTGGTAGGTGCTCCATCTTTGGCGGTATTCCCAGACAAGCTACCAACAGTTACTGTTTTGCTAACAGAAGATTTCTTTTTAGATTCATTAGATGATTTATTATCAGATTCAAAACCAAAGTTAAATCCTGCAGAAAATTGTGTTACTGGATCTTCTCCTTTAACTTCGTAACCAAGACTTGCGTTTTTTGCAACTGACTTACTTGCTCCTTGTGCATCAACTTTCCTTACAGTAGCCTCTCTTGCACCAAAATCAGTAGCAAAAGAATAATGGGTTCCTACCTTATCAAAAAATGGTTTCCATTTAGAATTGAAATCCCCAGGGCTGAATGAAGTCGGCAAATTGGCTAATTCAACTACAAAATTCTGATTTAAAATAGCGTATTCCGTTATTTTCCAGGTTCCAAAAGTCTTTTCTTCTCTTGCTTCTGCAAACATATAATCACTGGAAGAAGCTTCATCAACCTGTTTTTTGAAACTTGCATTTGCTGAAGCTCCAATACCAGAATATTCAAAACTTGCGCCGAACGAATAAGAATTAGACTTACTCATTGCTCTAGCGGAGTTTGAAACATAAGATTTATCCGATTTTGAAGTAGTACTCCTTGAGTCAAAGAAAAGATATTTCGGAATATTGTAACCTTCACTTCCATCATAATACAATAGATTTTCATGAGTTTTATCAACCTTAAGATCTCTAATTTTGAATACGGCTATAGATGAAGTAGTACCCCGATCTTGTGGGTCAAATGGATCCATCTTCAACCAGTGATACCCCCATCCAACAGGTTGAATTGCCGTCGCCAGTACATCAGCACTAACTCCTTCTCCTTTTTCCAAATCAGCTGTTGCAACAAACTTTGAATAGTCGAGCGCCATTACATTGTCTCTTCCCAACAAAGAAGGATCAAGTGAAATAGGAGCCCCTTGATAGCAAGCAAAATTTCCAAAAAATTCATAATTATTTAAACTTGAATCTTTGCATTTGTTCAGCATTTCATTTTCCCAACCAGACTTGTCTGTGTTGACCATTTCAAAAGTTCTTTGACCGTAAACTGATGAAATAGTTAATAAGAAAAATAAACTAAAAAATAAGTTTTTCATGATTTATAGATTTTAAAATAATTGATAATGTTTGTTAATTAATTTTGACAAAACAAATTTAATGGTTCACATAACTAATTGATAATCAAATAGATATGATTGGGTGAAGTGTATTCCTGACTTGGTGAGTGGTAGAGAATTTGTGGTGAATTGCAAGCCTTAAAAATAGATTCTTAGAAGAGTTGGAATTTCTCAATAACATAAGAAAATCCCGAATCTCAGTGGGTGAAATTCGGGAGGTTGTCTTCAGTTTTCATTATTACAATTTATTTCAACAAATTATTTTCGATATAAAACATAACTTACTTCTACGCAATTTTTCGCTTTTTGGATATATTTTATATGCCCTTTTGAGACACTTGCCTCTGTCACACAATCTTCATGTTCGTCATCTAATCCGTTATAATCCCATGTCTCCCATGGTAATACAGAGTCATCTTCCCAAAGATCCCAACGGATGTTTATTACCTCATCAATTGCAAATTCGCCTATGTAAATGTCCTGTTCGGTGGGGCCGTTTTTTGTATGAACCGCAAAACGCGACTCGTATGGTTTCAATTTACTATTTCCGTAGAAAGCCATAAGCACATCATCCTTACCCATGACTCCTATTTGTTTACCATTTACCTTTATTGATACACGAAATCCGCTACTTGATTTTTCCAAATCGCAACCTACAGGAAATGTAAATTCCACATTATTTAAAAACGTAGCTTTTTTCTGAGCAAAAGAACTCACAAAAAGGAATGATATAAATACAAGCGTTAAAAAAAATATTTTTTTCATGATTGGTTTTATTTTTTGACAATCAAATAAATGGGATTGGGTAAAATGGATCATAGGCTTTATAAACCACATCAATAAAAAGCCTCAGAAAACTAATTCTCTGAGGCCGTACTTATTAGGCTGTAATCTAATTACCAAATTTAGGTGAATACAATTCAAAGACTACCTTTTTAGGGTCAAGGTCTATAGGTCCAATAGATACTTTGCCTGCATCTACAAAAAGCCCCTCCTCCCATTGTATTTGGGTTCTAAATCGAACGTCTCCAAAATTTCCATCAAATGCCCAGAGGTTACCCTGTTCTGGTTTTTTTTCAGAAAGTAATAAATTCAGGTTAGAGTCGTATGCTAAGTATACTTTTTTCCCAGCCTGATTTGTAGTACTTATTGTATAAAGCCTTTTCTGATCAGGATTACCAATTACATAGCTTTCCATCACATAGCTAACTTTAAACCACTCTCCTGGCTCTACCTTGCTGTCCTTTTGATTCGCAACGAGTACGTTGTTAGAATTAATTGCTAATTGCTTTTGATTATCGAATTTTAGGAATATTTGAAAGGTATCCACCTCTTGAGCGAAGAGGTTTGTGTTAAGAAATAGAAATACAATTGAAGCTAAAATACAGATTGATTTTTTCATGATATTTGATTTATAATTTCATTAATTAAGTTGACAGGTCAAAAATATCATCATTTATAGTTTATTGATAATCAATTAGATGTGATTTGGTAAACCGTATCCGACACTTGGTAAAGTGTAGTTATATGGAGGTGAATGGTAGATATTTATGAGCACGTTTGGAGGTCAATTTTTACATATTGGCTTAAAGTAAAATCCCCATTCAATGTAAGTTGAATGGGAATTTTAGACCAGTTTCTAAATTAAAATCTATTCAAAAAGATTATTTTAATAGGTTGATTTTTTCCAAAACCATCGTTCGATTAGCCCTACTGATTGGAATTTCTTTTGAACCAATATTTATGATGTTATTCACTGGATCTATCGAATCTATTTTATGGATATTAATCAAATAACTGCGATGAGTTTTGAGAAAGGAATGACTTTTAAGTATTTCTTCTATTTCGAATAATCTTAATGCTGATAAAAATTCTCCATCTTTAGTCACCGTGATAGTATAGTTATCATCGGCACTAATATATAGAATATCGCAGATGTTGATTTTGTGAAGCAAACCCCGTTTTTTGAAAAACAAGGCATCTTTTAGAGAGAACACTTTTTGTTTGTCTTCCGCCTGAATTTCAGTGTTGGAATTATTCTTTTGTTCGACCTGAAAGAGCTTTTTAAACGCAGTTTCTATGGTTGACAAAAGTGTAAATTTATGGACTGGCTTGACTAAATATCCTATGTTATTGGTTAATTCAGCCTTATCAAAATACTCCTGAGAGTCGTGACTTGTCGTAAATATTACTGGAATAGCTAAATGCTTTATTTTATCCGCAATTTGAAGCCCAGACAAATCGCCTTTGATATCAATATCCATTAAAATCAAGTCAGGGTTCTTTGTAAGAATCAATTCTAAAGCTTCCGCTGAATTATCTACTCGACCAATTACATTATAGCCCATTTCCTCTACAATTACTTCAAGATTTAGCGCTAGTGCTAAGTCATCTTCTACTATCAATATGTTTAAGCTAAAATTTACCATGACTATCTATTTAAATAAAATTATACTGCAATTATAAAAAGACCTCCTTCAATCAAGCTCAAATTCAATAAGCAATTGGGTGAATGGTGCCAATTTGTGGGTGAACTGCACATCTATTTACTGTTGATAGCTAATATTCTTTCAAATTTGAAGTGAGAAGAAAAGTTATTACCTTTGAGAGTATAGAAGAACCCCTTCTCATCTTTTAAATAAGACTTATCTTTTTTCTACAAAAGAAATTCTCACCCACAATTATTCCAAATATCTTTTAAAATTTAGACTCAAATCTATATGCTTTTGTGTGGTCAATGGTTGCGTTTTACTTCTTTGGTTCTTCTTTCATTTTTATTGTTCCCCAATTTAAATTCTCAAACTGGATCAATAGAATTAGTTCGAAGTGAATATTATTCCGCACTAAACCAGAATAATTTAGAAGCTGCTTCCAAAACAGCTTTTTCTTTAGTTGAAAAATTTCGTGAAGTAAAAATTGATTCTTCTATTTTGTGGGTAAAAAAAGCCTTAGAACATGCCCAAACCATAAAGGATCAACCTAAGACAATTGAGTCTTTAATCAATTATAGCGAGCTTACTTTTTTAAATCGAAAGCATAATTATTCTCTTAAATATTCCACGGGACTTCGTCATTCCATGGCAATTGCTTTGCAAGCAGACTCTTTGTTAAAGCATTTTCCAAATGATACACTAAATATGTTTTGCCTTTATAGGAGAGCTGAAGGGAATGAATTTTACAATGAACAAGAGCTGGCCATGCGGCTGTATTTGGAGTGTTTCAATATGGCAAAAAAAACAAATCATGTTGATATGCTCACTAAAATCTCTTTAAAATTGGGAGATATTAGTTTGGTCAATGATGATTATACAGAAGCGGTTGAACATTACAAAAGTGGATTAAAATATACCGAAACCTCTGATTTAAATAAATGGAGATTATTAGGGAATATTTGTCAAACACGAATTAATTATTCTGAAGAATTCCCTAAAGATGATGTCTTTGACGCATGCACTATAATTAAATCATTTTTTGATCCCTCCAATCCAGTTTTAAATCATCCAGTAAGCGAGTATTTTAAAGATTTGAAGACCATTTGTACGATCGAATACGGTACACAAAAAGAAATTAATAATCTTCTTCTTTCTTCTGTAAAAACGATAAAAGAAAAAGCAGCCGACAATGATGATTTATTGAAACAACTTAGTCTAAACTTTAAAATTGCACTAAAACAAAAGAAAGCATTAGAATGCGCTCAATACATAAAAGAGATGTACAACTATGAACGCAGAGTAAATACCCTTGGAGTTTATAAAGTAGTACTAAGCCATGATGCAGAATATTTGGAGTTTACCAAAGATTATGAAAAACTTGTAGTTGTAATTAAAAAGTTAAACGAAGTTCAATTAAAATTCAGGGATGATGAACGGATGAGTGTGTTTGCAAATCTGGAAGGTAAACTGGAGGCAAAAGAAAAAGAGTATGAAATCGAAATCCTTGCTGCCCAATCAAGGCAATTTCTTATAATCGCGCTCGGAGTTAGCATTTTGGCGCTACTATCATTCTTATTATTCCGCAACGCTCGCCGCAATAATCAAAAAATAGCTGCTCAAAATACTGAAATCACAGAAAAGAATATTCAGCTCGAATCACTCAATCAAACCAAAAATCAACTGTTTGCTATTATTGGTCATGATTTACGTAGATCCGCTGCTTCCTTTAATGGCGTATCAAAAATCGTTAGCCACCTTATTAAGAAGAAGGAATACGATACCTTAAAAGATTATGGGGTTCAAATTGAAAAAAATGCGCTTTCACTCAATAAATTGACCAACAATCTACTCAGCTGGGCACTTTCCCAGCGAGATGTCATGCCCTACAATCCAACAAAAGTACCTTTAGGATTTTTGGCGGCAGATATTCAAACTATTTTTGCTACTCCAGCCGAGGACAAAAACATTCAAATCATCAACAACGTGCCGCAAGACATGAATATCTATGCAGATCGTAACGCGCTCTCAACTATACTCACCAACTTGATAGACAATGCCATAAAATACACTCCCAAGGATGGTCAAATAAGCATTGATGCATTTGAAGAGGGACAAAACCAGATCAAAATTCGGGTATCGGATACGGGTATCGGAATAGACCAAAGCAAAATCAATGACCTATTTCTACTCAAAAAAGATAAAAGCGAAGATGGAACTTCAGGAGAAAAAGGCACTGGCCTTGGGCTTCATTTGGTTAAAGAACTTGTAGCGCTCAATAAAGGAACTATCTTAGCTACAAGCGAAATCGGAAAAAGCACCACTTTCGATATTTTGCTTCCTAAAATGAAAAACTTATAAAATTGTACGAAGTCCAAAACAATATTTAGTTCACTAAGTGATGGTTAAAAAATAACTTGTTAACTTCTGCTGATTCTTTTTTACTTTACTTAGATTGCAAAAATCTATTAGCTAACATAGACATACCTTACAAATGCGAATTCTAATTATTAGGCTTTCAATGTTTTTTCTATGCTTTCCGCATTTTGCAAATAGTCAAAATCAAATTGACAGCTTAAAATCTGTTTTCCTTCAAACTGATAAAAAAGATACTTCGGCCCAAAGGGTGCTCTACCTTATTGGCAATGCCCATCAAAAGGCATTTGAATTAGACAGTGCTTTAGTTTGGTATCAAAAAATAATTGAATTGAACCTTCCTCAGAACAACAAATACTATTTAGATGCTATCAAAGGTAAAGGTGCATGTTATTATTATAGCCGAAACTTTGCTGAAGCGATTAAAACAGCAGAAAAAGGATTGAGTTTATCTGACAAATCTGAGTACAAAGGGAGATATTATAACATAATTTCTGTATCGTACATGGATATGGGAAATCTTACTAAAGCAATAGAAATCGCTCAAAAGGCTCATGCTGAATTTAAAAAAAGTGGAGATTCCAAAGGAGAAGGGGCTGTACTGAATAATATCGGAAATATTCATTTCGATTCCAACAATTTTGAAGATGCTATAGAATATTACAAACAATCAATTACGGTTTACAAAAAGTCTAATAATTTCCATCAACTACCTGGCCCTATCAATGGTTTAGGAATTGCATTGATGGAGACTGTGCAATTAGATCTGGCTGCTCCTTATTTTGAAGAATCAATAAGGATCGCAGACTCTTTAAAACAATGGACGAATAAGGCAATGGCAATTAATAACTTAGGATTGATTTATTATAAAAAAAAGGAATACGACACAGCGATAACCTATTTTAATGAGGCACACAGCCTATATGAAGACACAGAAGATATCGGAGGTATTGCCGATGTAAGTGGAGACATAGGGATTCTTCAGCTAAAATTAAAGAATTATAAATCTGCTCTAAATTTCTGCAAAAAATCTTACGAAATTAATAAATCAGATAGTTATTTTGAAGGCATGGTCGAGAATTGCAATTGTTTGTACCTTGCACATAAGGGGTTAGGAAATTTGGGAAAAGCATTAGCATATCATGAAAAATGGAAAATCAGTTCTGATTCACTTTTTTCGGCTTCTAAAACAAGAGAATTGACAAAAGCAAATATGTCTTTTGAATATGAAAACGAAAAAAAGATCACTGCACTTGAACAAAAACAAAAAGAAGATGCCTTAATCTACAAAAATCAACAAACACGTACGGCTGCTTTGGGAATAGGTGCTTTCGCTCTAATAGTTTTGTTTTTTTTCTATAATGCCCGCCGCAAAAACAAACTCATTTCCGCACAAAAAGAACAACTCGAAACCCTCAACCATACCAAAGATCGAATCTTCGCTATCATCGGTCATGACTTGCGCAAACCTGCGGCTTCCTTCAGAGGCATTTCCAAAAAAGTGAAATATCTTATTCAAAATCAAGACTTCGCGACCTTGGATAAATTTGGTCTGCAAATTGAAGAAGACGCACATGCTCTTAGTAAATTGACTGATAACCTCCTCAGTTGGGCTTTAACGCAACGTGATGTCATGCCCTATAATCCAGCAACCTTACAAGTAGATTATTTTGTAGCTGATATTAAAGCAATTTTTAAAACTCCTGCCCATGAAAAAAGCATTCAAATTGTAAATAATGTACCTAAAGGAGTAACAGTCTTTGCTGATGCGAATGCACTTTCTACCATTCTTACAAACCTGGTAGATAACGCTATAAAGTATACACCAGAGGGAGGTCAGATAAGAATTGAAGCACTTGAAGACGTGAATAATCAACTTAAAATCAGAGTGGCTGACACAGGAATTGGGATGGAAAAAGATAAAATCAATGACCTTTTCCTACTCAAAAAAGATAAAAGCGAAGATGGAACATCTGGAGAAAAAGGTACAGGTCTGGGGCTTCATTTGGTGAAAGAACTTGTAAAGCTCAATAATGGAATTATTTCCGTTGTAAGTGAAATAGGGAAAGGTACTTCTTTCGACATTTTGCTTCCTAAGTACGCAATGGAATAAAACTTACCTTAATAGTTGAATTTTCTCCAAAACTAACACTCGATTAGCTCTACTGATTGGAATTTCTTTTGAGCCAATGTTTATAATACTTTTCCCTGAATCTATCGAATCTATTTTATCAATATTAATCAAATAACTGCGATGAGTCTTTATAAAGGAATAATCATTGAGTATTTCTTCGATTTCAAATAATCTTAATGCTGATAGAAATTCTCCTTTCTCCGTAACGGTTACGGTATAATTATCATCTGCGCTGACATATAGTATATCTGGGATGCTTATTTTATGAAGTAGTCCACGTTTTTTGAAAAATAAAAAATCTTTTAGAGGAAAAATTTCTTCTTTTTCGTCCAATACCATCTCAGACTCAGTATCACTCTTCTGTTCAGCTAATGAAAGTTTTTTAAAGAATGTATTAATGGTTGAAAGCAGTGTAAATTTATTTACTGGTTTGATTAAGAAGCCAATATTGTTTGTTTTAGCGGCCTCATCATAATGAGCCTGCGTATTATTACCCGTAATAAATATGACTGGGATGTTTAAATGTCGAATTTTATCTGCAATTTGAACTCCTGACAGGTTACCTTTTATATCAATATCCATTAAAATCAGATCAGGGCTTTTAGAAAAAATCATCTCTAATGCCTCAGCTGAATTATCTACCCGACCGATCACATTATACCCCATTTCTTTGACGAGCATTTCTAATTCCAATGCAAGCGAAAGATTATCTTCTACTACCAGAATATTTAAACTAAAATCTGACATAACAACTAAATAAGTTAGGTGGATGAATTAATCTTCTGCAATTTAAGAAGACATTTTTTTTTCTTAGGCTTAATTTAGTTTTAATTGGGTGAATGGTATAGATATGTTGGTGAATGGTAAGCAATTTCACTTAGCTTAATCAAGCTGCTTGGATATTCGGAAGTATTACTTCAAAAGAAGAACTCAAACAAGGCAGAACCACCTCATACGAAGTATAAAACCGATGATAAAAACGAAAAGTTGTTAGGTGTAAAGAATTCCATTGATAAATTAATAGGTGTTTTGAATATGGAATATCGGGGCGATAACAGGGATGAGAAAGGTCAAAATTACATTTTTTAATAAAAATGACCAAGGTAAATGGTCTTTATTAGAATAAACTCTATTAAGCCTTGAGGTATTTATCCATAAAAACCCTCCTTCGAATTATCGAAAGAGGGTTGGACGGTAATTGTATAAAACGCTATTTTATTCAATAGTATAAACAAGGCCATTGATTACCCCTATTAATTTTTTACCTACATTATTGGTATGAGCAACGAGTTTTAATTTATAACCTCCTGAAGTTAACCAAATGGGAAATTCTACAGTGCGCATATTAGCCTCAGGCATATTGGTCACCGGCATATCATTAATAAAAACCATTCCTTGACTTGAACTCGAAAGCACATTAGGCGTCCCATCAAAACCACTAATCTCACTAATTGAAGATGAACTAATTTTTACAACAGTTCCTTTTTCTACCGTAAACTCTTTTTCTTCAATCATATCAATTACCCCTACTTTTTCACCTTTAATTGTTACGTTAAAAACTTTTTTAAATTTAAGACCATCTTGCGCTTGTAGGGTAAAGCAAAAGTGGATTAGCATTATGAATAATAGGTTCTTTTTCATTTTATATATTTTTCTGGGTACAGGACAAAACTTGATTCATAGGTTTACTAAACTTGATTTCTTCGAAAATTCGGGTTTCAAATTCTTGAAATCGAGTTCTTGAGGAAGTTTAGTAAACCTAAGTTTTGTCCAATACAAGTATTTTAAAAAAATTATTCTACCGTAAGCTGTTGATTTGCATTCGTGACGATTTGATTTCCATCAGGATCGGTTACAGCTGCACTTAGGGTATAAACCCCTGTGGCAATGCTTCCTGAAGAAATTTTGGCCTCTAAAGTAGCCGCACCAACTCCTTCAGCTCTTGGAGTCAATGATGATACAGCCTGTAAATTTCCATTTTGATCTGTAAGCATGAGGGTTCCACTATAACCAGTAGCTTCTACATTAAATTCATCTTCTACTGTTACCAACACTGTCAAATCAGTTGTGTCAGAATCAGTCAAGATTGTTTTTTCGAGGATGATTTCAGCAGTTTCAGGAGCACCTATCAAGGTAAAGTCAAGCGTTTGCTCAGTATCACCTGATACAATAATATGGTGTTCGGACGCTCCTCTAAAACCAGCTTTTATAACGTTAATCCTGAATTCATCCCAAACATCATCCAACAAAAACCGACCATCAAAATCTGTAATAGTGGAGATGGTTTTTTCTTCTGCTTCTGATGATTCAGAGGCTGGTACATGTGTAATTTGAACTTCTACGCCTTGCAAAGGTTCATCATGAATATTTACGACTGTTCCCTCAACTGCTCCTACAAAAGGAATTAAAATTGGCTCCCTGCAACTGGTAAAAACGGCTGCAATTACAATTGTTATAATTAATATCTTTTTCATTTTGAATCTTATTTTTTTTCAGATCGGCCATGCTTCAAAAGCATAAAAAAACCAACCTTAAATATTTTATTAGTTTAATTACGATTAAAAATTCCACCTTTTCTCTTCTTATATGCTTTTTTGGTGTTTTTGTATTTGAGAAAATTGCGGTCTCTTTCTATCATTTCTGAGACGTCTTTCTCTAATTGGGTTTTCTCTCGTATTTGTTGATAATCTTCTACACTATTGCCATAATTGATATACGGCGTGACATACATTACTCTTTCGATGTAGGTTTTAATCCTTTTTTTTCTTTTGAACAAATAGCCCAAAACTGGAATGTCTTTTAAAATAGGAACACCTCCATTCAAATTATTATACTCCTCTTTGATCATACCTCCGACAATAAAAGTCTCGCCTGGTTTGACATCTACGACTGTATTGATGGTGTTTGCCTCTCTCAAAAATTCACCAGATGCACTGAATGGAAGAAATTCTGAGACAAACCCTCTCATGCGAAGTTTGATGAGATTATCATTTATCATGGTTGGTTCAATATCCAATTCGATACCTGCCGAGATATTTTGTAGCGTTGTGGTCACGCCATTAATAGTTGCAGTCTCAAGTTGAATGGTACGTTCATCCTTTAAATTAAGTGTAGCTTTTTCACCGGCCTCTACCGCCAAGTGCGGATTAGTAACAATTTTGGCTTTATCCTCATTGACGAGCGCTTGTAGATTGAATTGAAACTCAGGAAGCAATTTTGCTACAGATTTAAAATCAAACTCGATACTACCCTCTCTTGCCGCTGGCGTGTATCTAGCCCCTCCAATACTTCCCGAAGTTGCATTTATAATGTCAAATCCCCACTCAAATTCATCGTCATGAAAATACTCAACGAGCATGAATTCTACTGTTATCATTTTTTGTTGCTCGTCGAGGATATCTAATTGTTGCAATGCGAAATCAATCTCATCTGGAGCACCAGTCAATATCAGACGATTGTTGTTTTTGTCATGATGAACATTAACTTCTTGATTTACATCTTTAAACAAAGTAATCAGATCAACAGCAATCATATTTTTAGCCTGATAAGTTTGTATCGCCTTACCGGCATAAACCGAATTGGAAGCTCCAATTATTCGAGTAGGTTTTTCATTTATTTTAGAAGTTTCTTCTTTGATAATTTTTTCAAGCATCTCTAAAGAATCTGTCGAGAGAATAGCATCCTGTGCATTGATCTGCAGACTCTTAAAGAGAATTATTATGGTTAATAGAATTAAATTTTTCATGATTTATGAATGTTGAGATTTCTGAAATATGATTTTTCTGAATTTCGATATTTCAAAGGTATCTCGCATTCATAACTATTTGATTATCAAAAGTATAGACTTTGGTGAATGGTATCCTCTAATTGGTGAATGGTACGTTTTTGACGCGTGAATTGAAATAAGAAAATCCAATAAAACGGATCTACTTTGTTCAAAGCAGAAGACTGAATAGTCCCTCAAAAATTTCAAATATTAAGGCATGAAAAAGTTGACAGGTTAAAAAATAAATTAAGCTCTTTCTTCTGATTTCCCAGAAGACTTCATTTTCGTTATTCTGGATATTTTTTCTATCGTTTGTTCAATTCACCAGTTCTTCTGTGGGCCACATTTGGAATTAGACTACGATTTCTGTGTCAACCTATTGGAGAACTATACATTTTAAGATCGTGTTTAGTTTTTTCAGCTTTACTCAATCATCTTCTTTAACTATCAGCTCAAAGTCGCTCCATCGGAATTAAGGAAGATTCTAAAATCAAAAACCGGAACTAACTTTAACATATAAAATATTAAAGTAGCCCCGGTCTATTAATCGTAAAAGTTGTTTTATAATTTTATGAACTTAGTATCTTTAGTAGCTCTCTTATTGGAAATACGAAAGAAATAAGTACCCGATGGTAACTCAGAAATTTCAATTTTCATAGAAGACTTATCTGTAACAGTTCCAGATTTCACTATCTGTCCTGTAATCGAAATAATTTGATATTTTGATTGATTCTCATCAAAACCGGAAGGAATAAAGACCCTCAATCCATCGACAACTGGATTGGGTAAAACCAACAACTCACTACGATTGTTTGTCCAAACCTCTCCTACGACATTGCTAAATTCAAAAGCATCATCAAAATCTATTTGTTTTAATCGGAAATAATTCGCGCCTGCTTTTAGTCTTTCCACCTTATATTCATACTCATGTTGCTCAAATGAAGTACCATGACCTTCTACAAACTCAAGTGCTTGCCAATCGACCCCGTCATAACTTTGCTGAACTTCAAATCCTTTATTGTCTGTTTCAGAAGCAGTTGCCCATATTAACTTGATACTTGTTTTAAGTTTAATAGATCGGAAATCAATCAATTCAACAGGAAGAGCTGAAATATGACAAACACCACCAGGACCTGGCATACCACCGACTGCATTATTACAAGTACCGGTACTAGATAGGTACCAAGTTGAAGGAGCTATACTAGCACAAAAAGATTCAGTAAAACCGGGAAGACATTGATTTGTCGAAATAAAATGACAACAACCTGTTTGAGCTTGAGATGCCGCCATATAAAACAAGAGATAAAATAAAGTAGTAATTGATTTTTTCATGTTAAAACAATTAAAAAGTAACAGTGATAAAGAACAAGTCAAATGGATTTTATTATTTGTAGCTTATAGCTGCAATCTTGAAATTGTCATTTAACTTTCTTCTTAAATTTGATTGAATCAGTTGCCAAAACTATAGGCTTGGATTCAAGGACACTGCATTTAAAACCCGGAATTTGGTGAATGGTATCATGGACTTGGTGAATAGTATCGAGTACTTGGTGAACTGTAATCAGTTAAGAGTCAAGCTTAAAAAAAAACATTCACCACTCGTGTGCTACTTGGAGATGGACGCGCTAATACCACTCCTCTACTCTATTCGTTTGTCATTCATTCTATTAAAAAAGAAAAAAATACTCTATTCCTTTTTAAAACAAAATAATATATATGCGCATGCTGGTAAAACTGTTTGTCTCATTGATACCGATTTAGGACAGGCATCTTCCATTGAATGGGCAGGCATCCGTGGCGAGCAAAAACCACATATACAGGTGTGTCATTTTCAGAATTATTTGTCCGTTTCATGGTCTTTGGAACTTAAGCAAAGACAAGACAATCTCTGGCAGCGAGTACCAATTCAGTCCTGATGGTCGAGGGATTATTTACCTCCTGTAGCCGAGAGATTTGTTCAAAAATTCTCTTGTTAAATCTAAAATTTCCGTTGGTGATTAAAGTAATGGTTTTCATCGCTTCACAATCACAGAACCGTCGCACATACAAATCATATACGAGCCTCCACGTTTGTACCCCCTATTTACTTTTGAACTTAGAGCTTATTTCGTAAAAATGTTATTTTCAGATTTGCTTTTAGTTCGAATTGTACGAGTAAGCAATTTGATTGTACGAAATGTAGTAATGAATTAACGAGCAG
>CALHBQ010000370.1 GCA_937930815.1 uncultured Saprospiraceae bacterium
AAAACCAGACATCCGTTCCCAATTAGATTGGGCAAAAAAGAATAATTTTGGTGGCGTAGAAATCGCTTGGGTTTATCCATTGTATCGCTACAAATCGATGTATGCGCGCAAATACAATCGGCATTATCCAAAAGACACCACGGCTCAAAAGTGGCTCAGCCCAGAGTGGTCTGAGGCGGTTGCTTTTACAAAAGCATATGCAGATTCGATTGGCTTAGCCTGCGATTTTTCTTTCGGAAGTGCATGGCCAGTGGCAGGTAGTAACATTGGAAAAGAGCACACGAGTCAGATTTATGGAGACACTTCTTTTCGGCAAACACTCACTTTTGCATGGTGCTGGCCCGATACCCAATTGGTCATCAATCACCTCGACGAAGCAGCTTTTAATAAATTTGCCCAACCAGTTGGTGATGCCCTTGATGGAGCATTGAAAGGTTCAAAATCTGCCTTTTTTACGGATTCATGGGAGATAAAACTCAACTTCACTAATAAGATTTGGACAGACGGTTTTGAGGATGCGTTTCAAAAGAAATTTGGCTATGACATCATTCCATTTATGGATCAAAATATTGATTCCTTTCCCGATGTGCGATACGATTACATGTTGCTTTTGGATGAGTATGTCACTAATGGTTTTTATAAACCGTATATTAAAAAATGTAAAGCATTAGGAGCATGGTCGCGGGTGCAATGTCTCGCTGCTCCAACCGATGTGATGACGACTTATTCGCTCGTCGATATTCCAGAAACAGAAAGTATGTTGAACAATCCAAACTACTCACGAATCGTAAGTTCAGCCGCTTGTCTGTCTTCTAAAAAAGTGATTTCAAGTGAGACGTTTACTTGTATGTATGGTTTTCCAGCAACTTATTTACGTAAAGAACAAACAGCAGATTTGAAAATGGTCGCCGATGCCATGTTTGCATACGGTGTCAATCAACATTTCTATCATGGCATGCCATACAATCCAAAAGGAGTTGATTCGATTGACTTTTTTGCAACCACTTATTTTGGTCCAGGCGGAAGTCTTGAGCCTGAATTACCGGCCTTCAATTCTTACATGGAAAAAGTTTCTGGTTTGATGCAAAAGGGAAAAACGTATAGCGATGTCGCGGTGTATATTCCCTACGAAGATGGTGTAATGAAAGGTCCATATCCACCCGAACGTCGCCGAGTTTGGGTGTGGGGTGAGTACGAAATGCGCTACATCTTTCCAGCCGATGAATTGGAAGGCTATCATCCACTTTGGATTAATCGACATTTTTTAGAAAAGGCAAAATACGTGAAAGGGAGGTTGGAAGTTGGTGATGCTCAATTTTCATCACTTTACATTGATGTTAATTATATGGATGTCCGAGCCTTGAAACGTATTTTGGCTTTCGCCGAAAAAGGATTTCCTATTTGTTTGAAAAAAATGCCCAATGAACCAGGGCATGAAAAATCAGGCGTCTATTCAGATTTATTAAATAATTTGAAATCGTTGCCAAATGTGTCAGATGATTTTCAAAAAGTAAAGAATCATCCGCCGTTGATTGAGGGAGATTCGATTCCACAATATTGGTGCAAGGTGGAGGCTGATGGAACACATTATTTATTCTTAGCACAAAAGCATTCCAAAGATTTGAAATACCCAGTTTACTCCGGTCAATCGTTTATGGATAAATCCGATTTTAAAGAATTGACTTTTCATGCAAATGGAAAAACGATTACTCAGGATATTGAGTTTAAACCTTATCAATCGGTGATGGTCAAAATTTCTCCTGATGGTGATTTGGATTTTGTGAATATAAATTTTGTTCCAAAAGACCCGATTATTCGACCGAGAGAGAAGCAGCGAATGAATTTTTAATTATCAATAGAAAAATGAAACATTTTAAAATATTAATTGGAACAGTTGGGGTAGCAGCTCTATTGTTTAGCTGTAATTCTAAAGGGCAATTCAACAATCAAATAGTAAATCTAAGTAAACCACAAATAGATTCTTTAAAAAGAATAGAATGTGATAGTCTTCTTAGTAAAATGACTGAAATTAATGCAGATACTTTCAGGAAAGTATTTCAGATCCCTACTCAATTTGAGGAAAGTTTAATGAAATTAGATTCAATGATGAATCCCAAAATGGAGGAATGGATAAAATGTTTGCCCGATGGAGAATTTAGTGGGTATGTTCATCATGGTTTTGGAAGGTATTTAAGAAATAATTGGGGGCTATGGGGTAATTCGGAATTAGCTGATAATCTATCAAAAATGGGAATTTTGCATCCAGATGATATGTCAGGGATAATTTTAGATAGTTACCAAAGGAAATTAAAAGGTGAAGAACTCAAAGTTGAAGAGCAATTGAAATATTATCATGACTATTGGCGAAATACGGGAATGCCTGTTGACTCTATTTTAAATGAATTAAATAAAGGAGAAGAATAAAATGGACACGAGCTAATTTATTCAAAACCAGAATTTCTATTTGAATTTCTAAAAGAAAATAAATGCGATTAACCTTTTCTATATTTTTCCTGCTTTTTGTCCAAACCATTGTGTTTGCCCAAAAAGACTACAACGTCCTCGACTTCGGAGCAAAACCCGATGGCAAAACACTCAGTACAAATTCCATCCAATCTGCCATAAATGCCGCTAACAAGAACGGGGGCGGAAAGGTGATTTTTCCGAAAGGCCAATTCCTCTCAGGCGCCATTTTATTAAAATCGAATGTCGAATTGCATTTGGAAAAAGACGCAACTTTACTCGGAGTGACTGACCCAAAATATTATTTCAAAATCAACAGATGGAAAGCTCTAATCATCTCTGACGGACATGAAAATATCGGCATCACCGGAGAAGGAACCGTTGATGGGCAGGGTAGGGAATTGGCGTTGCATATTGATAGCCTTTTCTATGCTGGGAAAATTGACAGCGCGCGCTATAATTTTGTGGAAATGCGGCCAAAATATTATCTGCGACCACAGCTCATTGAGTTTGTAAAGTGTAAAAATATAACCGTCAAAGATGTCACTTTGAAGAACGCCGCTTGTTGGGTTCAAACGCATCATGAGTGCGAAAATATTGTGATAGAAAACGTGCGAACGGAAAGCGATGCTTATTGGAATAATGATGGAATTGATATTCAAGATTGTAAAAATGTGCGCATCTCAAATTGCTATGTCAACTCGGCAGACGATGGCATTTGTCTCAAATCTCACTCCGCAGATTATTTATGTGAAAATGTATTGATTGAAAATTGTACCGTTCGGTCGAGTGCATCGGCTATCAAGTTTGGAACACGTTCGCATGGCGGTTTCAAAAATGTAACGATTAGGAATATAAAAGTGTTTGACACCTTCCGATCCGCGATCGCGATTGAGTCAGTAGATGGCGGAATTTTGGAAGATGTCTTAATCGAAAATGTAGAAGCTGAAAACACTGGCAACGCCATTTTTATCCGTTTAGGAAAAAGGCATACCGAGAAAACGGGCAACTTAAAAAACGTTACTTTAAGAAATATCAAAGCACAAATTGCTTACGAAAGACCCGATTACAACTACGATATTCGAGGGCCCGAATTGCCGTTTTTTCATAATCCATTTCCATCTTCGATTACGGGGATTCCGGGGCATCCCATTGAGAATTTAACTTTAGAAAATATAGAAATAACCTTTCCCGGAAGGGGCAATAAAGGATTGGCGCATCTCCCACTTTGGCGATTGGATGCGATACCTGAAAAAGTAAAAGCTTACCCAGAGTTTTCGATGTTTGGAGAGTTGCCAGCATGGGGTTTTTATGTGCGGCATGTCGATGGATTAAGCATGAAAAATATCAAATTTACATTAGAAAAACCAGATTATCGACCTGCCTATGTTTTTGATGATGTCAAAAATTTGGACATGGAAGCCATTTCTATCGTAGGAGATGAAAAAGAAAAAAGCATCATTTTGAAGGATACGAAGAATGTCAAAATTGATGATGAGAAAGGTGTTTTTAAGTTGTAATTTTTTTTCAAAAAAATGAGATTAACTCGGTTTCTATTGTTGGCGTTTATCATCTCTTTTTCTGGTTGCAACAATGCATCAGAAACAGTTTTAGATATAATTGAAACAACTAAGGAATCATCATTGAAAATCCCAAATCAAACCCGAGGAGCATTACTTTTAAAAGATTATAAATCATTTAAAGACTTCAAAAAAGTAGTGAAAATTGAGTATGAAAAAGGTAGGCGACCACTCGTTCGTTTAACACATCAAATTCATGGTAAATCTGTCACGAGTGAATTGAAATCTGGAGTGAGCGAGCAAGATTTTATGAATGCAAAAGACAAAGGTTTCTGGGATAAAGTTTGGATTGTTTTTAACTCCCCATATGGCGTTTGGCATCGAAATGATTTTAGAAAAATATATGCTTTGTCGAGAAGACGGCAGCAGGTTTTTGGAGAAGGGGATCCTGCATTTTACGACCTTGCAGAAACAATGATGCAAAATATAAGTGAGGAAGATAAAGCAACGATGCCGCCTGAGTTTTTGACAGAAAAAGGCTACCTCAATACGTTTAATCATATCACTTCTCAAGCATTTCTAACTTCAGTTTTTTCTGAAAAAATGGCAGATTTTTTAGCCGATATACATGAACGAAAAAATATGCCAGAATTGGTAACTGGCATATTTACTGCTGCTCAAATTGCTGATATGGAAAAGGGCCCTACCGATAATTATTTAGATATTATAAATAATGAATGGGGCCAAGAATTGGGTAAAAAACTTGGAAGAAAGTATCGTATCAATAAGTCTACGAATTGGTCGCCAGAACTTTTAGCAAACTATCTCAATGATATTCAAAATTATTATAGTGGGGCTTTTCAGATTGGATTTCGACCATTTAAATCTTCGGATATTTTGGTGATTCAATTTTCAAAAAAGATAAATTTGGTGATGGGGGAGACGCCGATTGTGAGGTGATTTGAGTCGTAGTTCGAGCGCAGCCGAGAACGAAAGAGCGGAGAACAGATTTTCATGCTTCCATTCTCGTCTTCGCTCGAACTACGATCAGTGAGGAGTTCGAACGCAGCCGAGAACGAAAAAGCAAAGATTAATTTCTGTTAAAATTCAACTATTTCTTACCCAATTCAAAATTGGCAACTCCAAAAACCTTATCCGAAATTCTATACTTTTTTTGAATGGAATCAGCCCCAACTACTTTCCATTTGGGAAGCATCTGAATCCAATCTTTTGTAAAAACACCTGCTTCAGTCAGTAGAGCATCAGTGAAATTTACATTTTTTAAAAATGCTTCAGATAGGTTGGCTCTTCTCAAATCTGCATTTTTGAAATCTGCGTTTTCTAAGTTTGCATGACTCAAATTCGCGTCCTTCAAATCTACCTTTTCAAAGATTGCGTTTTGGCAAATCGCATGTTGTAAATCCCCAGTTCTGATTTGTGCTTCTGAGAGATTGGCATTCTTCAATTTTGCGCTCTGCAATTTAATATCTCTTAAATCTGCGAACGACAAGTCCGCATCATTTAGTTCGGCCCAGTTTAGATTTGCACGGTTTAATTTTGCTTCTTTTAGATTGGATTTGTTCAAACTTGCTGCCCAAAAATCAGCCCCTCTCAAATCTGCTTTTTCGAAATTCGAATTATCCAAAATCGCCTCCCTGAAAACTGCACAAGTTAAATTTGCGCCACTTAAATTGATTCCAGAAAGATTTGATTTCGATAAATCTGCACCAGCAAAAGAGACTTTTGTTTTAATTTTTTCAAATGAAATTGAATCAATTTTCATTCGGCTTAAAGCCAATAATAACATGCCGCGTTCTTGGCTTGGTTTCTTTTTAAATAAACTATCCGTTTCTAAATATATGTAGGGTTCTGGTTCGAAAGAGTGGCTTAAATCAGAAAGTTGAGCAATGGTTTCATCGCTCAATTTTCGGTTTGGATTTTGGTTTAGTTCTTTTTCTACTTTTTCCAAAAGGCTACCCATCAAAGTTACTAAGCCACTTTTACGAATCGATTCTTTCAATTCAGATTGCTGTTTGAGAATTGAT
>CALHBQ010000371.1 GCA_937930815.1 uncultured Saprospiraceae bacterium
AGTTCGAGTTTTACCTGTGAGTCGATAAATTGCCCGCCAATAGATTTGACCATCGAACCAGTTCAAGATGCCATTTGTGCAGGTGATTCTACAATCATTCAGTTGGTTGCGAGCAACAACAGTCCAACACAACTTGGAACCTATGTTTGGTCAGGTGGCAATGTATCTGCTGATGGAAAATTCAATACCACAGGTTTAGCAAGTGGTGATTATAATGTCCAAGTAGAGTATAATGAAATGGGCTGTGTTTATCAAAGTTCGCAAATAGTGACAATTGAATCAACTCCAGAATTAAATGCAACGGTCAACTCGCCAATTTGGTTTTTAGGTCAAACAGGTAGTATTGATTTGAATATCATGAATGGAACAGGGCCATATGATATCATGCGAACTTCAGCTGGCGCTACGATAAATCAATTAGATAGCTTGGCACCAGGTGAATACAAGATTACAGCCATTGATCAAAATGGATGTTCGGTTGAAGAAACCTTTACAATTTCAGAAGGGACTTACACCGTTAATCCAATTCATGTGATTTGTGCTGGAGATCGTCAACCATTGTCTGTTTTTCCGGGAACAGGTGCGACTTTTAATTGGAGTCCAAGTTTTAGATTGAGCTGTAGTGATTGTTCCAACCCTATTGCGAATCCAGGAAGGACTACGGTTTACACCGTAACGGCTACTTTGCCAAGTGGTCAATCAGCTAGTCAGAATGTCGTTGTAGTTGTGCTGCCAAGCTTTATTTGTAATGGATTGACACCACAGGATGATAAGGAATTCGCAAAGCTCCTTTCAGATTATGATGTTGAAAATATTTCTAAAATGGAATTAGAAAACCTTGAAAAGGAGGTTGCCAATTTCTACTTAGAAAAAGAAGTCAAAGTCGTACCGAACCCTACAGATGGCTTGGTCAATATTGTTACTCCAGAAGAAATTGAATCAATAGAGGTTTTTGATTTTTCAGGTAAAATGTTGAAATCTGAAAAGGAAATGCAAATTAATTTGTCAAATTTCTCAAAAGGAGTCTATTTTTTCAAAATAAAAATAGCAAATCAAATGATAATTAAGAAGGTAATTTTAATATAATATATTGATTATCAGTTTTTTAGTAAAAAGGGATTCTCGGTTTCCATCCGAGAATCCCTTTTTTTTGTAAAAAATAAAAAAGATGAATGCTCATAACTTGCAGACGTAAACATATCGGGGGTCGAAAACATTATTCATGTAACTTAAATTCGTAGAGGTCTTTTTGATGAATAACGTTTACGACTTCCTTTTTTTATTTTTAGTCCTATCGATTTTATTGGCTGAAAAATAATTCATCGATATAGTTTTCTCTTGTCTGGGAGTTGTAATTATCAAAACAATCTCCATTTCCACTTCTCATAATACTGGTACAACTTCCGTTTGAAAAGGCAGTTTCTTTGTGATCTCGCCTGAGGTAACAATGTCCCAATTCATGAAAGATGACCATTTCCTTTATTAAAGCAGACGAATTGTTCCAAAAACCTAAATCAATTAAAACATCTCCTGGTAAATGGGTGCCATAGGTACAGGTGCCGGCAACATGTTCTTGAGAAATCTCCTCAATTGTACCTGTGATGCCATGAGCGGTAAGATCGATATCTAAACCTCTTAAACGACCTTCATTTTCAAAGCGTTCAAAATAGGGAAGTAATAGCTCATGAATTTCTGAGTTAGTGGTAATTATTTCAGGTTCGTCAAAGATGGGTTCCGCTTCAAAGCAACTATTCAGGCTAAACAAAAAGATAAGTAAGGGCAGAGAACGAATTAACTTTTCCATGTTCAAATGGGTTTTAATTGATGAAATTGGAAAAGTATTTTTCGATAGGTTTGAAATTGGTGAGTATATCAAACCGACTCAGAAGTGAATTTATTATGTTTTCTAAAATGATTTTAAACAACTTCAGTGTCGATCTATTCTACTTCATCATAATAAAGTTTATAATATTTACGTCCATCTTCCTCCTCTCCTTTTACAATTTTTTCTTTGTTTCCATGAATATAAACATGGAAGTTTTTATCTAACTTCAAGACACTTTTGAACAATCGACTTTGCTTTTTTACGGCAGGAATCGAAATTTCAAATGCATCACTCAGATTGAGATGCCGGTCTTTTTGGTAATCGTTTTCAAATTTATTGAAAGAGTCAATCACGTCTTCATATTGAAACACATCAGAGACAAAATCTTCTTTATTAAATGATTTGTTATCCTGAAAATAATTAATAGATCGATTGAGCAAGTCAATTTTTTCAGTGCTTTCTGCTTCAAACTCTTCTGAATATTGACCTTTGACAAATGCCTCTGTTAAAGTCAAAAACTCCTTCGTTTGATGAAATTCGTTACTATGCGCTTCCATTTTAAGGAAATCATGTTTCCAAAATTCAGCTTGACGACTGCCGTTGGTGTTGTCAAAAACTAAAATTTCGTAACCCTCTTCCTCATTACTATTAAAAATAAGGCACCCCTTGTCGAGACCTTTCAAATCCATACCCGTGTCATGGTTGACGTAATAATTGACATCTTGTCTGTCCAGTTTTAAAAATGGAACGGTAGTTTCTGATTTGAAAATTCCAATCGCATCCACCATTTCGTCACCGAGCTGAATGTCGGAAAGGAGCGCAATACTCAAATCGCCTTTCTTTATTTTTGGATGTTTTGTGGCATCAAAAAGTGCCTTTGCAATCTTTCGAGATTGCAAAATGAAAGCATCTGGATCTTCAAACATCTCTTTGGCCATTCGATGAATCGATTTCTCAGATTCCAAATCGCTAAATTTGAAAAATTCAAATGGTTTGAAAGAAGTTAGAAAATACTTCAAAAGGTGAGAAACAGATTCCAATTCGAATTCTGTTTTTTTGAGCGATAACGCCAAAGATTCATTTTTGACTTTGTTGCCAATATGATGCGTGATCAGTTGACCAAGCTTGGTCCCTTCAAAATTTAAAACAATCATACCCGGTTGTTTAGGAAAATGTGTAAGATTTTTTCCGGGTAGTTTTCTCAAAAAATGGCAATTTTAGGCAATGAAAAACAAATAAAGCTGCCATTCAAATAGTGCATAAAAATATGAGTAAAAATGAAATATAAAAATTTTTTAGGAAAAGTCTTAGAAATTAAAACCTTTGCATTTGTTAAATAGGCGAATACATATTTTGAAAAAAGATATACCACATAGATTTATTGCCATTGAGGGCAATATCGGCACCGGAAAGACGACATTTTGTCAAAAAATCTCTGATGATTTTGGGGCTAAATTGATTTTGGAGCAGTTTACAGACAATCCGTTTTTACCATTATTTTACCAAAATCAAGAACGATATGCTTTTCCTGTGGAGTTGTTTTTTATGACGGAACGTCATAAACAATTGCAAGGCGATTTGTCTCAGCAAGACTTGTTTTCATCGACCACGATTGCTGATTACTATTTTGTAAAAACCTTACTTTTTGCAAAAAATAATTTGAAAGATGAAGAGTTTAGGCTTTTTCAAAGGCTGTTTAATGTATTGAATAATACTTTTATCGAGCCTGATTTATTGGTTTATCTACATCGACCAGTAGATGAACTCATTAAAAATATAAACAGCAGAAATCGAGCAATCGAAAAGGATATTTCAGAAGAATACCTTTCCAAAATCCAAAACGCTTATTTAGAATTTTTTAAAAATCAAACCCGTCTGCCAGTCTTAATTTTGAATATCGAAGGAATGAATTTTAGAGATAATACTACTGATTATCAATTGATTATAGATGCAATTTCTGAAATATATCCAGTTGGAACGCATCGTAAATCATTTGTTAAATAGACAAAAAAAATCACATCGTGCTGGAATTGTGCAGAGGATGTGATCAAAACGCTTTGCTTAGAAAACTATCCCAAATAATTGGAAAAGGTTCCCATGAGGGCATTACGTTTTTGGCTTTTTTGTGCCTAAGATAGGGGGTTTACGCTGTGCGTAATTGAGATGTCTTAGTAATGCACCCTCCTTATATTGGAAGGTGCATTTACTAATTAGGGAGAATAAATTATAGGGGGGAGAATAATTGTATTCTTCATAAAGAAGTATTATTAACTTCTACATATAGTAATTCAATTACTATGCCCCAATACCAAAAAAACAGACACAAAAATTGAATTATTTTATTCTTAATATGTAACGTTTTGTAATGTAAGGAGTTGATTATGATTTTTTTATTAAAAAAAATAAATGTTTTTTTTAGTCTAAAACCATGAAGGTGATTTGTTAAGAGATTTTAATGCTCCTTCAAGTAAAGCTTAAGGTTAACACATTTTCAAATTTTTTCTACCTTCGTTACAATATCTCCAGACGCTCAAATGTTTATTTTCAATTGTTAAAATGAGTCAATTTTGGCTGAACTTATTGATTAATTGACCAAATCGAGTTTTATGAACAAAACCACCATATTTTCAGGGATAATTTTCCTTTTGTTTACTTTCCAAGTTTTTGGCCAACAGACGACTGCCTTCACAGAGCCCAATCTGGATTTTAAGAATGGGCAAAATTTTTATGATCAAGGACTTTTTGGTCAATCAATGCAGGAGTTTTCAAAGGTTTTACAAAAACTTGCGCCCGTAAACGACCCAGAATCTGATTTGCTTCGTATGAAAGCTGAATTGAATAAGGCAAAATCTGCTGTGCGGCTCGATTTACCAGATGGCGAGAAATTGATGCTTGAATTCATTCGAAAGTATCGGCCAGATCCGATGGCCAATAAAGCATTGATTGATGTGGCAGATTACTATTTCAACGCCAGAAAGTACGACAAAGCGGTTGAATTTTACAAATTAGTACCTACCTATCAATTGGCAAGTTCAGAGAAGGCAGAGGTGAAATTCAAGATGGGTTATGCTCATTTTGTACAAAAAGAATTTAAGGAAGCCAAGAATCATTTTTACCATATCCGCCAACTTAATAATTCCGAATACCGCGAAAAATCCAATTACTATTATGGTCTTTGCGAATTTTTTGAAGGGAATTATCAACAAGCGATTGGTGCTTTCAAAATTGCGGAGAACGATAAAAGATATGCCAAGCACATTCCTTATTACTTAGCTCAAATCTATTTTGCACAGAAAAACTACGACGAATTAATTAGATCCGTTGAGCCAAGATTGAAAAAGTCAGGACTTAAAAACCAAGCCGAATTGCATGGTTTGGTTGGTCAGGCTTATTTTGAAAAGTCGAATTACTCAAAGGCGCTCTTTCATTTAGAAAAATATGCAGCTGGTTCCAATAAATTGAGAGAAGAGGAATTTTATCAATTAGGATATACTCAATACAAGACTAATAATTTCAAAGAAGCGATTATCAATTTGAAAGAATTGAGCCGTAGTAATACACCACTTGGTCAGCAAGCAATGCACCTTTTGGGCGATTCTTATCTCAAAACAGGTAATAAAGAAAATGCAAGAAATGCATTCCGAGTCGCTTCAAAAATGGATTTTGATATCGGAACAAGAGAGGATGCGATCATTAATTATGCAAAACTTTCTTACGAACTCAAAAAGGATTCAGATGCGCTTGAAGCATTACAATCTATAAGATCTTCCTCTCGCCATTATGGAGAGGCACAGGCGTTGATGAGTGATTTATTTTTGAATTCGAGAGACTATGCAAGAGCATTGGAACTGATAGAGAGAATGCCGAACAAAACGCCTCAAATCAGAGAAGCTTATCAAAAAGTCGCATATCTCAGAGCCTTAGAATTAATAAAAATAGGGGATGCGCCAAAAGCAAGAACACTTTTGCAAAAATCATTGCAAGTGCCTGTAAATCAGGAATATAAAGCATTGGCTACTTTCTGGAACGGACGAATTGCTTACGATGAAAAGGATTATTCTTCCGCAATCCAATACCTGAAACAATACGAAATGATGTCTCGTGGAATCAATAATTTTCCAACGGAAGCTTCGCCCTACATGGCGAGTTATATCATGGGATACTCCTATTTGAAACAAAAACAATTCACAACGGCTGGTGGATATTTTCAAGAGGCTGTCGCTGGTATCAAGCGAAACCAAGCATACATCACAAACACTTACGTGAAAAATGATGTGTTAGGCGATGCGCTACTTCGTGCAGGGGATGGTTATTTCAAAAAGAATAATTATGACAGCGCTATCAAATTTTACGATGAAGCCATCAATGGGAAATACAAAGATTACGTGTATGCGCTTTATCAAAAAGCTATCATTCAGGGTTTGAGAGGAAAACAGACCGAACAAATTATTGCGCTTGAGAGAATTACAAAAGATCATTCGAGCAGTGAATATGCCGACGATGCACTCCTGAAGCTCGGAAGAGTTTATGCTGGGATTGGTCAAAATAGTAAGGCCAGTGAACCGCTCAAAAAGTTGGTTAAAAATTATAGAAATTCGGAATTGGTTTGTCAAGCATTGATCAAGTTAGGTTTGATAAGTTATGGAACGGGTAACAATCGAGTAGCAATTAATTATTACAAACAAGTCTTTTCTCATAACCCAACTGAGGAAGAAGCGAATAGTGCATTGAAGGCTTTGAAAGAGATTTATGTGGATGATTTGGGGCAACCAGATGAGTATTTTGCTTTCTTAGAAACTATTCCTGGATACAAAGTGTCGAGTGATGAGAAGGAATCTTTGAATTTACAAGCAGCAGAGACGCAGTTTTATAATGAAAATTATTCCAAAGCAATTCAAGGGTACAATGCCTATATCAATAAATTTCCAAATGGTGCAAACCGTATGTTGGCTCAGTTTCATAGAGCGCAATCTTATTATGGGTTGAAACAATATTCCAAAGCACTCAAAGATTTTGAATGGGTGATCAATAAAGGTTCAAGTCGTTACTATTTTGAATCTTTAGAGCGAGCAGCATTGATTTCATATAACTCTGAAAAGGATTTTGCGACGGCTTATAATTACTATATTTTGATGGAGAAAAATGCTCAAACGGATGAGCAGCGATTTGAAGGACAATTGGGTGCGATGCGTAGTGCTTATCGTTCCAACAATCAGAGTGCAGTTATTTCTTTAGCGAAAAAAGTTGCAAATAATCCTCGTGCAAACAACGACCAACGCGCAACTGCAAACATGTATATCGGAAAACATGCAATGGATAATCGAGATTATTCAACAGCCATGCAATCTTTTAATAAGGTGATTAGTAGTGGTTTAGACAATGAATCGGTTGCTGAATCTCGCTATCAAGTAGCCTATATCCGCTACATTGAACGTGATTTGAATAAGGCAATGGAAGCAGCTCAGCAATCGCAAGGCGCAAGTAGTTCTTATCCTTATTGGCAGGCAAAGAGTGCTATTTTGATGGCCGACATCTATGCCGAACAAGGTGAATTTTTAAATGCTCAGGCAATTTTAGAAGTGGTTATCAATCGTTTTAAAGATAACCCAGAAATTTATAATGAAGCAAAGTCCAAAAAGGAAAAACTTGATAGAATGATTGATGCGCAAAGCCGATTGGATACAAGCGATCCAGGTTCGCCTTTGGAGTTGATTGATGGGAATTAGGAGAGATTGAGAGTGGGTGAGAGTAGGAGATAGCGAGAGTAGGAGAGAGTGAGAGTAGGGAGCGTTTTTTATTTTAAATTTTAAAAAAAAAGAAATGAAATTTTATCAAAATATATTTTTCAGTTTGGTTTTTATTTTTGGGTTGGTAATGCCAACTATTGCCCAAGATGATTTGCCAAATGAGGAGGTGCAGGTTACCAAAAACTTTGATGCACGATTGCAAGACGCGGACATGTTGGAAGTTGCCCCAATTTTGCCTCCATCCAATCCGACCGTAAAACCTCAATCGTACAATGTCGAGGCAAAGACGGTACAAGTGCAGTATTTGCCTCCAAAAATTCGTCCATTAGCTTTGAAACGTGAAAAGCAAGGAGAGGTCTTTAATGGGTTTTTGAAAGCTGGAGTTGGCTTGCCAAATTCATTTTATGGTGAGGCGGGATATAGTGTTTTCAAGGACAAGCAATTCGATTTTAGTTTTCATGCAAAGCACCACTCAGCCAATAATAGTAAAAATATTGAAGGTCAAAAGTTTGCGGAAAACGCATTAAAACTCAACGGAAGTTATTACTTCGGAGAAGGGTTTGCAGTTAATGGCCGTATTGGATATTCGCGTGATTTGGTTCAATATTATGGTTATAATTTTGATGAAGAAATCGACACTTCTTTTTCAAATGGACAAATCTCTCAGCGATTCAAAACCTTTGATATTGGGACTTCAATATTTAATGGAGTTCAAAATTTGGGTGACATCAATTATAGTGCAGATGTTGATTTTTATAACCTGACAGATTCGTATGCGACCAGAGAAAATGGTTTTACATTGAAATTGAGTTTTACAAAATGGTTCAATGAAAAGCATCCTTTGGGTATCAATGTAATAACTGATTTTAATGAATTTAGAGATTCGTCTGAGCAAGACTTAAATAACTTTTATTTACAACCACATTTTACGTTTGTAAATGATCGCTTTCGCGTGAAAATTGGTGCCAACGTCGTAACGCACAATGATGAATATTCCTTTTTTCCGCAGCTTGAAGCGACTGTTCCAATTATCGGTTCTCGTTTGACAGCATTCGTTGGAGCAGATG
The DNA here is from genome assembly GCA_937930815.1 of uncultured Saprospiraceae bacterium. Classification (GTDB taxonomy): domain Bacteria; phylum Bacteroidota; class Bacteroidia; order Chitinophagales; family Saprospiraceae; genus JAGQWW01. The sequence continues at coordinate 8,640 of CALHBQ010000371.1, forward strand.
GAAGTTTGCAAAAGAACACCTTACGCACAATGTCAGAGTACAATCCATTTATAGGAACTCGTGCAGGGCTTGTATTGAGAAATACGGAATATGTTGATTATTATGGTGGCGTAAAAGGTAACTTCAGTGGCTTTGAGTATTTGGGAAGAATCGGGTACAAACAAGTGGAGGACTTGGTACTTTACAATCCTAATTATGCAGGAATTAAGCGAACAGTTGTTCCATATGATTTTGTAAATGAGTTTGATGATGGAAATATTTTTTACATCAA
>CALHBQ010000372.1 GCA_937930815.1 uncultured Saprospiraceae bacterium
AAGAACGAATATTCTGAGGCATATAAATATCTTCAAGATTCGATTTTGAACGTAGCTGTTAATACAGGCTTAGTTTCAAGAAGACAAGATTTTAATTGGAAAGTCAGTATTGTCAATAATGATGATGATAGAAACGCATTCATCCTCCCAGGTGGAGAACTTTTTATCTACACAGGCTTATTGAAGTTTTTAAACAATAATGCAGAATTAATGGGGGTTGTTGCGCACGAAATAGCTTATGCCGATAGTGAATTGGCCATAGAAAACCTAATTGATCAATTTGAAGGATCAACACTAAGAGATATTGTTGAAGGAAAAGATAATGAGGAATTATGTGACATTGCTGAATATTTTCAGACCATAAGATATGATAAAGATGCAGTGATTCACGCTGATACTTTTGCGGTGAATTTGCTCTGCCCATTCAATTACGATCCTGCTGGTTTGAAGGACTTGATAGTAAGAGCAGATTCAATAACAACAGGTGATTTTAAGTGGTTAACGGCAAAAATACATGGCGTTCCAAATAGGGTGAAATTGATTGAGGAAATACTTCAAAAACATGATTGTACCAGTGGTTCAAATGTTCAATTAAAATCTCGATACGATAGATTTAAAACAGAATACCTTCCATAACCTTATTTTGTGGTTTTGAATTTTAGACAAAAAAAATAGTGGATGAAAGAGATTTCATCCACTATTTTTTTTCACAAATTATAAAGAGTATTTTTATACTTCCACGATAATTTTTTCGTGTGCGTAAATAGCAGCACCAATAATGCCGGCATCATTTTTAAGAATAGCAGGAATAACTTTGGTGTCTAACTTAAGATATTCTTCAAATTCTTTAAACTTTTTACCGCCACCGCCACCAAGGATAACTAAATCTGGATTTAGTATTCGTTCAATGTGAAGAAGGTACTCGTTCCAAGCTTTACCCCATTTTTTAAAAGAAAGATTTTCTCTTTTTCTGAGTGCGTTAGAAATAGACTTTTCAGCAATTTCTTTTTTGAAAAATAGATGTCCGAACTCTGTATTTGGACTCAATTGGCCATCTAAAAATAATGCGGAACCAATACCTGTACCAATAGTAAGAAATAGAACTACACCGTTTTTTCCTTTTCCAGCACCAAAGTTAATCGCTGCAATTCCAGCAGCATCTGCATCATTCGTCGCTTTCAAAGGAAGGTTGATTGCTTTTGAAAGTACTTTTTCAACATCAGTATGAAGCCAATCTTTATGAATGTTGGCAGCGCTGAAGGCGACACCTTTTTTCATAATTGCTGGAAAACCAACCCCTACTTTTCCTTTCCAATCAAAATGCTGAATGATTTTTTTTACCGTCTGGCAAACTGCTTTTGGAGTAGAGGGTTGAGGAGTATCTAAACGGAAACGTTCAGTCAAAAACTTTCCTTCTCCTATGTCCACAATCGCTGCTTTGCAACCTGTGCCGCCAATGTCAATTCCTAATACTTTATTCTTAGAGTCCTTTCTTTGTTTTACCAAAACTTAATTGTTTTTCTTTAAACGAATTTTCATGCTCACATCATCAACTGGACGATCGCGGCCATCTTTTTGCACTTTCGCAATTTTATCAATTACATCCAATCCTTTTATCACTCTACCAAAAACAGTGTAATCTTGATCCAAGAAAGGAGTTCCACCTAATTTTTTATATGCCTCCTTTTGTTCAGGACCATATCTGAATCCTTTTTTGTTTTCATTCATGGATAACTGAGCTTCCGACACAGGCTGACCATGAACAATATAAAATTGAGAACCAGATGACTCTTTCTTAGGATTGTTGGTTCGAGCAGCAGACAAAGCACCTTTTGTGTGTACTAAATTATCAACAAATTCTGCTGGAATGGTATAACCTGGGCCACCCATTCCGAGTGCTGCACCTTTTTTAGCATTTTTAGAATTAGGATCACCACCCTGAATCATAAATCCATCAATGACTCGGTGAAACAATAAGCCATCAAAAAATCCTTCTTCGACTAATTTTAAAAAATTATCTTGATGTTGAGGAGTTTCATCAAATAACTCGATTTCCATTTCACCAAAGTCCGTTTCAAGGACAACCAAACAGATCTCTTTTCCTTCTACCGTGATTTTCCTTTCGATTTTGGAAATTTTCTTTCCTTTTTTAGCATTCAAAACAACCGTATAGGTTCCTGCTGATGAATAGGTATGATTTGGAGAAGCTTCAGTTGAAGAGTTTCCATCACCAAATTGCCACTCATAAGTTTCTGCTTTTTTCGATTGATTTTCAAACTTAACGTTTGATGGTTTTTTCAAAGGTTGGTAGGTGAAATTGGCAATTGGTTTCGCACAACTGGCGAGCAAAAACACAATTCCAAAACCTAAAATGATATTACGCATGGTATTATTTTTTAATTAATTTTTTGATTCTTAAAGAATTCGAACCTTCATTCTCACATCTTCAATAGGACGATCACTTCTATCCTTCATTACTTTGGCTATTTTATCAATAACATCTAAGCCTTCAACAACTTCACCATAAACGGTATATTCCATGTCAAGCATTGGAGATCCACCCAACTCTTTATACAATTTGCGCTGTTCCTCTCCATAGGTGATATTTTTTTGACGTTGAAAATTATCCAACTGTGCATCACTTTGCGGTTTGCCATGAACGATGTAGAATTGACACCCAGAAGAACGTTTCTCTGGGTTTTGAGTTCGAGCAGCAGCTAAAGCACCTTTTATATGAGGCGCACCAATTTCGGCAGGAACAGTATATCCAGGCCCACCACCGCCAAGTCGTTGGCCAGGTGCCGCAGTTTTAGAATCAGGATCACCACCTTGAATCATAAATCCATCAATGACTCGATGAAATAGCAAACTATCATAAAAACCTTCATTTGCTAATTTTATAAAATTGTCTCTATGTTGAGGTGTACTGTTGAATAATCGCAATTTCATATTGCCCAATTCGGTTTCTACTAAAGCGTAAGTGTGTCCGTCTCCTGTATTACAACTTGAAGCGAATGCCAATGCTAAAATCAAAAATAGACCGTAAATGTTTTTCATATTATATATTTTTAAAATATTCAATGACCTTTGTTTTCAATAAAACCTCTTGGTTTTTTAAACCTTTTACGTCAATATCACGCGTTGGTTCCCAATGTGGCCAGCCGTCTTGATCGATACCTTTAAAATTAAAATATCCTTCATCGCTCAACAATCGGCAGATAGCGATATGCATCAAATCCTGTTTTTCTTCCTTCGTGTAAACTTCCTTTAGTTGACCTAATTCTTGAATACCAATCAGAAACAAGACACCGTTTAAATTGGGTAATTTCTCTTGATCCAAGATGGCTTGCACCTTGTGTTGTATCTGTAACCATTCAAAATCAAATTGCCACGCTTCCATCGTTATATTTTTAAAAAGCGCAAAAATAGTAAATGGTAGGGAAGTATTAAGTATTGACTGCAAATTGGTCGTAACTTTCGGACACTTTTCAACGGTCTTATTGTGATTTTTCAAACCACTTTCATAAATCATTGTTATATCATCATGACAAATAAAGTATTATTCGTTTTATTCTTCCTGCCTTTCTTTTTATTGGGAACCATATTATCAGCTCAAACTGATACGGATGGATCTACTGCAAAAGAAATTATCATCAATTCGACTAAAAAAATGATTGGGACGACCAGTAAAGGTGAGATGAGAATGACCATCGTCCGACCGACGTGGAAAAGAGAAATCACGATGAAGAGCTGGAGTTCGGGAGAAGATTATGCGTTAATTTTAATTACTGGCCCAGCGAGAGATAAAGGAGTTGCTTTTCTGAAAAGAGAAAAAGAAGTTTGGAACTGGCAACCAAAGATTGATCGAGAAGTGAAATTGCCACCAAGTATGATGGCTCAATCATTAATGGGATCTGATTTTACCAATAATGATCTCGTAGACCAAGCAGCTACGATTGATGACTATTCTCATAAAATATTAGGTTCCGAAAAAATCGGAGATCGCGATTGTTATAAAGTCGAATTGATTCCCAACGAAGAAACGGCTGTCGTTTGGGGAAAAATCATTTCGTGGGTTGACAAAAAGGATTTTATGCAACTCAAAGCAGAATTTTATGATGAGGAAGATTACTTAGTCAACACGATGATCGGCGAAGACATCAAAACAATGGGTGGAAAATTAATTCCAAGCAAGATGACCATCACTCCTGCCGATGAACCAGAAAATCGAACTATCATTGAGTACCTTAGCCTCGAATTTGATAAACCAATTAAAGATAAATTTTTTTCTGTTCAGAATATGAAGAGAATACGTTAGTTGATTGGTTGATCAGTTAATTAGTAAGGTTTGAATTTTCTCAATCTTTCGCTTTCTCAAACTCTCATAAATGTCCACCCTTTTTAAACTTGCTTGGAGAAATATTTGGCGCAATAAGCGACGAACGTTGATAACGATAGCGTCGATATTATTCGCGGTATTTTTTGCGGTTTTTATGCAATCCATTCAGCGTGGAGCATGGGGGAAGATCATGGACAATGTGGTCAATTTCTACTTTGGCTACGCTCAAATTCACACCAAAGGTTATTGGGAAGAACAATCCATCAATAAGTCATTTGAATTGACGGATGAGATAAACCAATTGGCCGATAATTCACCCGATATCCAGGCACTTGTGCCTCGTTTGGAATCTTACGCATTAGCTGCTTTTGAAAGTAATACGACTGGCGTTTTGGTGATTGGCACCATGCCACAGCGAGAGGCAGGTATGACTAAATTGAATGAGCGGGTTGTTGAAGGCACTTATTTTCAAGAAGGAGAAAGTGCTGTAATGGTCGCAGCTGGCGTTGCCGAAAATTTAGAAATTAAGGTTGGAGATACATTAGTGGTTGTCAGCCAAGGTTATCATGGAGTCAATGCTGCTGGAAAATATCCAGTTAAAGGAATCGTGAAATTCGGCTCGCCTGAACTGAATAAACAAATGATTTACCTGCCTTTGAAAACAGCGCAAGAATTTTATGGTGCACCTGCCTTGCACACTTCATTGGCATTACAGATTTCTGATAAAGGAAAACTGCCTGAGATTCTCAGTTACTTAAAAACAAATCTCGATACCAGTGCTTACGAAGTCATGAGTTGGGAAGAACTAATGCCCGAAATGGTACAGGCAAGAGAAGTCGATACAGCTGGAAATAAAATCATCCTTTTCATACTTTATGTCATTATTACTTTCGGAATTTTTGGAACCATTCTCATGATGACCAAAGAGCGAGAGTATGAATTTGGTGTCCTACTTTCCATCGGAATGAAGCGCGGCGCGATGGGTTTGATGATTTGGTTGGAAATTGTAATGCTCGGTTCGTTGGGTGCTTTGGCGGGGATGATATTCGCTTTTCCACTCGTTTATTATTTCTACACACATCCCGTAGATTTTGGAAAAATATCTGAAGACATGAAAGCTGCTTACGAGAAGTTTGGGTTCGAACCCATCTTCCCAGCAGCACTCGAATATAGTATTTTTGGTTGGCAGGCGATCTTGATTTTAGTGATTACCTCGATATTGGCAATTTATCCAATGTTGAAAATCAGGAAGCTGAAGCCGGTGGAAGCGATGAGGGCGTAGCTCAAGGGTGTTCCCTGAGCGAAGCCGAAGGGAACAGGCATGGAAATCGATCTTCGCTTTTGTTGACTTCGGCTACGCTCAGCCAACGGATTTGTGCCAATTGTACTTGAACTTTATACTTGAATTTGAACTTTAATCAATGCTGATAAAAATTGCTTGGAGAAATATCTGGAGAAGTAGAACCCGCAGTTTGGTGGTGATTGGCTCTATTGTCATTGGCGTGTGGGCGGTGATTGCGTTGATTAGTTTTAGCTCTGGGATGGTTACGACTTTTATTAATAATAGTATTAAAAACGAGTTGTCGCATATTCAGATTCATAATGCAGGTTTTTTGAAAGAGCGAGGTGTTAAGTTTTCGATTGATAAAAATGCCGACCTTTTTGAGAAAATAAAAAACGATCCAAACGTCCTGGCCGCTTCTCAACGAACGGTGAATACGGGGATGATATCTTCTGCAAAAGGAGCGAGAGGTTTGATGATTGTCGGCGTCGATCCAGAAACGGAAGATGAGTTGACTGGCCTTTCGGATAATATCAAAGAAGGTGATTATTTCAATCCCAAAAAGCGAAATCCGATTTTGATAAGTAAAAAAATGGCGGAGAAGCTTCAGGTCAAAGTTCGCCAAAAGGTTGTCCTTACTTTTCAAAATAAACAAAACGATATTGCGACAGGTGCTTTTAGAATTGCGGGTTTCTTTTCAACTGGAAATACCAATTTTGATGGATTTAGAGTTTACACCCGAAGAAGCGATATCAATCGTTTGATGGGTGAAGAAAATATTGCGCATCAAATTGCAGTGTCTTTAAAAGATCCAAAAACATTGCTGGCAAGTCAAACCGCTATTCAAGAAATGAATCCAAGCCTTTCGGTTCAGACCTATAAAGAAGTTTCTCCAGAGATAAATTTGTTTGAATCTCAGATTGCGATATCCGCAGGCATCTTTACTTTTATTGTGATGTTGGCGTTGATTTTTGGAATCATCAATACGATGCTAATGGCAGTTTTGGAACGATATCGCGAATTGGGAATGTTGATGTCGGTCGGCATGAAAAAAGGTCAAATTTTTCTCATGATTATGTTAGAAACGATTATGCTTGGAATGGTGGCAGCACCATTTGGTTTATTGTTCGGATACGCGACAGTCAAATGGTTGAGCAAACGAGGAATTGATTTGTCGGCCTACTCAGATGGATTGCAACAATTTGGAATGTCAGAAAAAATATACCCCGATTTATCACCTGAATATTATGGAATGTTGGCGGTTGCGGTTGCGATTACCTCAATATTAGCCTCTATTTATCCAGCGCTCAAAGCAATTCGATTGAAACCGGTGGAGGCGATTAGGCAACTATAGTATGCGGGACTTCAGTTCCGCGAGTGGACAATCGTATAAGTTGACTGCCATGAAAAAGGAAAAAATCAGAGCATCGTAAATGAAATTGAATATTGAAAAAATAAAAATTGGAGATTACGTCAAGGTGAAAAAGGGAGTAAAAGCTCCAGATTTTGAATATCAATTAATGGACAATTGGCAAGGGAAAGTGGTAAGCATTCAAAAAAACGAAAGGTTAATTGAAATTGAATTGGATTTTGAAACATTGTTAAATACCCCAAAAAAATATTTAAAAGACCTGATTAAAGAAGGATATGATTATGACAGAATGATTTTGGAAATTTCGGAGTTGGAACAAGCGAATAAAAGAGATAATTCTGCTCAAAGAAAAGATGTGAAATCCAAATTGAACGCAAAATTATATTGGATTGAATTATTTGAAGAGGAAGATAAATCAATCAAATACGGAGAATTATTTCAAGGAATCAATTTAGATAATTACAATGATCTTTATCAAAAATGGGAAGAATATCTAAGCGAAAATTTAGAATTTCCAATTGAAACAAAAGTAGTGGAATTAGAAAGAGGAAGAATTAGAAATGGAGCGAAAATAAAGCTTCTCGACATCGAAGATTATGATGATATATATGGAATACTTGGAATTGGAAAACATGAAAGAGAAGCAGTTAGTTTTCCGATTTGTAATTTGGAAGCGATAAACAAGAAATCAAAAAATTATGAATTGCTCAGGGATTATGTAATTTGGTTTGCGAATATGTAAAAAAAAAATACGATACCCACGATAAGACTATGCCGTGTCATTGTCAATAAAACCTCGCAATGCCATATACACGAAATCGTGAAAACCTGCGGAACTGAAGTTCCGCATACAAAAATTACAAATGTCAGTAATTATAGCAAAAGGAATAAAGAAAGTTTACAACCCAAAAACGATTCCCGTTCATGCATTGAATGGCGTTGATTTTTCTATTGAAAAAGGAGAATTTACGGCAATTGTTGGACCATCAGGTTCTGGGAAAACAACTTTGCTAAATATCATCGGTGGATTGGATAATCCTTCAGAAGGATATATCGAAGTGGGCGGTCAAGACATTTCTAAACTTTCGGATAACGAGTTGATTGAGTTTAGAAAAAATAATATCGGCTTCGTGTTTCAGGCGTATAACTTGATTCCTGTAATGACGGCGAAGGAAAATGTTGAATTCGTTATGCTGCTCCAAAAACGTTCTCAGGAAGAACGAGATGCGCGAGTCGATGAACTCATGGAAGCCGTCGGAATTTCTGATAAAAAAGATAAACGTCCGAGTCAACTTTCAGGTGGACAACAGCAACGAGTGGCGGTAGCACGAGCTTTGGCTCCAAAACCCCATTTCATTTTGGCTGATGAACCAACTGCGAATCTCGATTCCAAATCCACATCAAACCTCCTTGACATCATGGCCAATTTGAATAAAAAGGAAAACATGACTTTTGTTTTTTCAACGCACGACCAGCGGGTGATTGATAGAGCGAGACGCGTGATTACGATTGATGATGGGCGGGTAGTTTCGGATGAGGTGAGGTAGATCAATATTTCAGTGCTTCCATTTCTACTTGATTCAATTCTTTGATGTTTGAAACTTCTTCTTTTATAAAACTACCAAACTTATCTCTCGAAATTCCTAACTTTTGATTTAGGAGTTCGAAATAATTTTCTTCTGTGCGTCCTGCTTGCAAAGATTCAAAAAGACCAACCATCCCTTCTTCTTCGAAAATAATTTTCATTACCAAACCGCCAATGGCGTATCGAAAGTCGGTCATGTATTCGCCGTTAGGAATATTGGTTTGTAAATCTGATAAGTTATTGATTTCAAAATCTGGATTTTTTGCTAAAAAATTTTTCAATTTTTGTAAATGCCAATCCAATTCATATCCAGTACTTCCTCCTAAAAAAGCGGCAATCCCTTCGTCTACCCATGGATGATATTGGCGGTTGAAACCGTTGTAAGTATAAAGGTGAACAACTTCATGCGGATAGTATTCCGAATTATTTCCAGCATAAATTATCGTATTGTAATTATCCGCCATGCCGCCAGATGGTACCGGTTGGTAAGAATAAGTGAAAAAATCATATCCGAGAATTTTGCTCAAATCATTAGTATTATTTGCAACGAAATAATCGAATTGGATAGGTTCTGTATTAAATTTTTTAGCGATTTTTATATTGAACTCATTCATCTTCTTTGCAGCAGTTTCGTCAAAGTTATGTTCAGGGTGAATGATATAATTGATAGAACCGATTTTTCTATTTTCATAAATTTCTTTGTGATACTGAGCACTATTGATGAGTAAAAATTGGTCTTCTATTTTTTTCGCATAAACAGAAGCGATATATCCTAAATGAACTTGACCTGTTGAGTCAACTTTCGAAAACATACTTTTTAATAAAAAGAAATCCTTCTCAACTGGAACGATTCCAATAATATTACATTGAACATTTTTATTATTTTGAATAGCAGTTCTTAAGTCAAGTAGTAAAGAAATGTATGAATAATCTGGCCGTTCCATTTCATCATAATGCCAAAACGGGCTGGCGCTTCTCACATATTCATCTGAAAGCAGATAGTCTTTCCAAAGTTCGATAATTGATTTCGCATATCCTTCCGATTCGTTTTGGACGTTTTCATTAATGTGGAAAGTGATGTGGTTTTCAGTCGGCTCTTGGCTTAAACAGCTGGATTGCCAAGTCATTAAAAATAGGAATAGAAGTAAAAGTCTATTTGAAATATTCATGTTGTTACAAACTTGAGAGGAAAAATGAAAGTGAATTTATTTAGTTAGGAGATGTGGTTTTGTTTGTTTTTGGTGTTAGGAAATTAGAGAGGAACGAATTTTTTGTAAATATTATAATCTCTCTAACTGCGTCAATAACCACTGCCGCTCCGAAGAAGCCATCGGTGCCGCTTCCATGATATCCAACCTAAGTTTTTCAATTTGTGATTTGTCGTAAGGAGAAACCTTCAACAGTTTTTTAGTTAGCTTGATGAAGTTGGTGATGAAGGACTTATGATAGCCCATTACTTTTTTACGGGTGAGATAAGTGCGCATACTACTCAACAAAGATTCGAGTGCATCGAATTCATCTTCTTCATAAAACATTTTTATAAGCATGTTTTTGGCGTTGAGGTTCATCAGTGTGTCATTGTATTCTACCTGAGTAAACAATTTCATGGCAGTTGGGTAGTCTTTTTTTGCATAAGACAAAGTTGCTTTACTAAAGTGGACTATATTTTCTCTAAACTTCTCTTGTAGGTACGGTTGATAATTTTCGATGAAATAATCTACCCATTCAAACTCTTCTACTTTTAAACTTATCGTCACTACATTCCTAAAAGTAAATCTGGAAATAAACTCACCTTCAAAAAGTAA
>CALHBQ010000373.1 GCA_937930815.1 uncultured Saprospiraceae bacterium
TGTGGTTCAGTATTTCGAATTACTCCTCCATAAAATAAAGAATCAATATATCCCCACTCAGCATTTTCCGCTTCGTAAATCATGTCAATACAAGGGTCGATCCCATCATAAATTCCATCCATGTCATTATCCGCATATTCACCTGCACAGTTACAGTTAGCATCAAATTGATCATTTACAGTATAAACATTTTGATCATTACAAGCAGTACCTGCTCCTGCACAATCGCAAAGCATAACCCCTGCCGTAAATAAAGAATCAAATGCACTTATCGTTATCGGCATGGTACCATCATTGGGAATGTCACTATTGATATGGGTATTTAAAGAATCAAAAGTTATGTTTGGACTTGAGCCCTGTTGCAAAATATCAAAACAGACTTCTGCAACATCTGTCACTGCTCCTTCGGTTACATTTGGACAACTGTTGTTGTTATCATCTAATAAAAGGGAAAGATTCAATTTTCCCGAAAGGGAAGTATTGTCATAAGCATGTGAAAGCCATGAACTCGAACTTCCTCCGATGCACAAATCACTTCCATCAAAATGTTGTGAGGTGTAACTTTGGTAAGAAATGGCTTCAGGATCATAAGTCAAAAGCAAAGAAGTATTTCCTATGTTTTGAGTTCCAGAACCAGATGTAGATTCCATCCCGATGGTAACACAATAGGTATAAGTAGCACATGTTTTTGAAGTTGTTAAACTCAAATCAATGCTTTGTCCAAAAGCCGTTTGAACGATTAATAGGAAGAAGAGACCGGTTATGTTTTTTAAAAATCTTTTCATTTATATTTAAAGATTTAGAGTCAATTTTTAGAAATAGGTTTAGAGCTTATTTAAAATTTGCCCCTTGGAGCCAATTGGTAGAAATTTAAACATGCTCTTAGGTAAGAGAATTTATAAATTCCCTAATTTACTTCGATTGCCTCGCCATAGGGTCTCGTCAGCGGCATCGATATTTCCATCTCCATTTATATCGGCATCATGATAAACGGAAGTTGAACCTTCATTTTGTTTCCATTTGTCAAAATCTTGATTGTTTATGATGTTGTCATGATCCAAATCTCCAGCTATCATGCAGTAAGTAGAACCCACTTGTTTCAATTGATTGTCTCCAAACGCCTGAACATCACTAATTGAAAAATCATAAATTGAACTTGGAGCATCAGTAAGAATAGTATCACTACTCAAAACAGCAAGATGCGAGCGGTGAAAAAGTGCTAAATGATATTCTCCATCTGGAATGCCAGGAAAACTGATGCCGGGCGTACCATCTGTTTCCATTAACAAACCATCTTTTTTTATCAATGCTGCTTTGGTTCCAATTATTGTTGAAATGTCACTTGAATCTCGAAGCTGAACTAAAATCCAATCTGTGGTATCTGTTGGGAAAGTAGTAACTGTTTCCGTTCCTGCGTAACTAAATGGAGCAACATTAAACGGTTGATTAGTAGGTAATAAATTCGCGGCAAGCAAATCACCACGCATCTCTCCCGTTGCTTGATCAAAGTATCCTTCAAGATAAATTTTTACGTGCAAACAGGCACAAACAATAGGTGGTTGTGGGGTGTAATAACAGCTTGCTGGTACTATACTTGAGGTGTCAATTATATCTAACTTTTGACTATAAAGTGATGGTGCAATGAAAGTGTTTTGTAACGATTCATCTTTTGCGCCAAGCCAATCTTGAGCTAAAGTTGCAAAGACGGTTCGATAGTCATTTTGCAATTGATTTGGATTTGCTGCCCCTTGATTATCTTGATTATCTAAATCAAGATTGTCTCCGATTACCCCACTTTTGGCACCTTTCCCGACGACGAACATTGAGGTCAATGTTCCGTGATCAATACCTAAACTTCCATTTTCAATTATCTTTCTTCCAAATTCTGAAAAGACAACAGTCATAACATTTCCATCCAAACTGAGCGCTGCCAAATCATCTTGAAATGCTTTTATCGAAGCGCCCAAATCACCTAAAAGGTTTGCGTGTGTTCCAGTGATGGAATTGTTTCCATCTACTAATCCACTATGGTTGTCCCAGCCACCTTTTGATGCCATGAAAATTTTGGTACGACTACCACCCGCCAACATTCTGGCAATTGATTTGAGTTGATCGCCAAGGTTTGAATTTGGATAGGTTACACTACTTGAATTTGAACCATTATTAAAAGTAGAGGAAATTCGCTGTGCGTATACGTTGACACTATTTTCAATTTCAGTTAAAAAACTCAACTTGCCGCCGTGTTCGGTATTGGGGATATTTGGGATAGGCGCACCACTCAAAGAAGAGATCAAAGAATAAAACCCGGCTGGATCTTGACCTGAAAGATTGATTTCATAATTGTGTTGTTCGAAAGTATGGAACCCTGTGTTGGTTGTACTTCCAATCAAAATACCTAATGGGTCTGGCTCTCCTAAAAAAGGATTTCCATTATATCCGGGGTAACGATCTTGTAGAAAACGACCTATCCATCCAGTGTTCTGATTTGTACTACCGCCGCTTCCTGTCATCCAGTTGTCTGTCGCTTTGAAATGTGATTTGTTAGGGGCTGCGTAGCCTGCGCGTTGAATTATTGTCAGTAAACCACTGTCGTAAAGTGATTTGAAATCAGACAAAGAAGGATGTAATCCAATTTGCTGATTTGAAGCCAATCCACTATCAAGTGTTATCAATTGATTTTGTGGAAGATAAGTTGTCGGTCTATGATTTGCGTATGCACTAAGCTGATCAAGTGCGACCGTCGTATTAACGATGTCATTTGCACCGTTTAGAAATATAAGCACTAAACTCCGATCGGTAACATTACACGGATTAACCAAAAATGGACTTGTGATTGAAACTCCTCCAAGTGGCAATGATGATGCAGCTAATGGATAAAGTCCAAGAGATGCGCCTGTTTTTAAAAAATTTCTTCTTTTCATATTATTAATTCGAATTCGAAGTTTAGCTAATTAATATTGATTTGAAATGGGGTTTAAAAAGTTTGGAACTCAGGTGAATTTACAACGGCATCAAAGAAGTTGCCCAAGGCAATTTCTACGGCTGTGCCATCGCCTGATTGCTCATAAGCATGCCATTCAAAGTACCAATTGATGGGACTTAATCCACCTAAAAGGAAATTTTCAAAATAGGCAATTCGAGCAGCGTCAGGCATCTCAGGAAGCGTATATTCCAAAAACTGAAGCACCAATTGATTAGAATATTTTTGGTTAGTAAAGTTTTGAGTGAAAAACTGAGTCAGGTTTATTTTAAAAGGAATTGTCGTGTTGTTTAGCAACGACTTTCCATTAATAAGAGAGTAACCAAGTCGATACCGATGCCCGATGTTTGTTTGGTCAAACCAAAAATTACTATACCCAGGCGATTTGAAAAATCCAGGGTAACCTTCAACCGACCCTGGGTAGTCAGGGAAACCCATTGGTTTTAAAATCCGGTTGATAAGATAATTTGAAACGGTAGGGTATAGCGCAAAATCTGCATTAAGATTTGGAATCCCATTGGCATTAAATAGATTGAGGGAGGTCATGTATAAATG
>CALHBQ010000374.1 GCA_937930815.1 uncultured Saprospiraceae bacterium
GATAAATTTCTTGACTTGAAAAAGGTCGGCTCCAACCTCTTTTTTACGCGCCAAACGGTGGATATCAATAGCCAATTTGATAACCGTATAGATATTTGGAAAAAGAACGGCATAACTGGCACTACTGGTTTTTATAAAAACGCAGTAGGTGACGCACCGATTGATTGTGGTTTGTATGGCGTCGTGCTTTTGGATTATAACGGAACACTCGGCTATATTTTGCCTGGAACTTCGATGTGTAATTATCGAACCTATTTGCACATCGATGGGATTGGCATGTTTGAAGAAAATCATGCACCTATCTCAAGTGTCGGAATTATTTCACCTGTGATAGAAAGTGGAAAGGTTTTTTATTATGCTTACGCCGATCTATTTGGAGATGAGTATGATTTAAAATCATTTGACGGAAGTCAAACTCAAACTATCAAAAATTTAGGCAGCTCCAATTTCTTTGGAAAAATAGATAAATTATCAAATGGTGATATGATTATGACCACAGGGGAGGCACTTTGGAGATCAGATGGAACCACAGCTGGAACTCAAATCTTGAAATCCTTTGACCCCAGTTTAGGAACCGTTGGACCAAAATTACTCACTCGCAATGTAAGTGATTACATTTTCGTAGCCATCGAAAACGGCGTTACTGCATTTTGGAAAACCGATGGAACCACTGTTGCAAAAATTGCAGAAGTCCCTTCGACGGCTCAAAACAGATTTGACAGTTACCACGTCGATGATTTAATTATCTGCGGGGATGAAATTATCTATTCAGGAGATGATGGGCAAAGTGGGGTAGAGTTGTGGAAAATGGATTTGAATCCAACTCCGCCTGCGACTTGCGACAATAATTTATCAAATAATTCAGGTTTCGAAAATGGATTTGATGGTTGGAATACTTTCGGAAATGCCACTTTAACTTCCGACGCCAATTCAGGCAGTAATGCCGTTGAAATTCAGCAAGGCGCCGTTCGTATTTTACAAGTGTTACCTGCCACGCCGGGGGAAGAATACACCGCCGCTGCCCAAGTGAAAACCAGTCCGACAAATGAGGCGGCAACCGTTCGTATCAAATTTTTGAGTAGCACATGGCAGCCGTTGGATGATTACGGTAGCTCATTACGAATTTCTGGAGGTTACGAAACACTGGATTTGACGCGTACTGCACCTGCCAATACTTCATGGATTGAAGTATCTTATTTTAGTAGTAGTGACGCGGCGGTTTTGGTAGATGATGTATGTATTTCTACCGAAGGGACGCCACCAACTGGCGCCGAATTGACCATCATGGATAACCCCTGCACCAGCAATTTCCCACAGCAAGGAGAAGCGACCTTCGTCGATTTTAGAATAAAAAATACAGGAGGAACGACTTCCGTCGAAAAGCCGATTTATTTGTACAGAGCAAAGACTTGTCGTTTTTGTTCGCCTATCAATATAGGGAGCGTGGATGTACCTGCTTTGCTACCGGGCGAGGATATTGTCTTAACTGTTTCGGGTATCGACGATGGGATGATTCCTGGAACTTATAATGTGCTGGGAATATTAGTACCTCATATTTATTATGGATATTTCCTTTCGGATGAAATCGCTCAGTTTCCAAATAATCTAAAAAATATTGATTTTTATTGCAAAAAATTCAATTCAGATTTAGCAATTGAAATCTCAACAGATGTGCCTGAATATGACGCAACAGGTGAAATCACTTTCAAACTAAAAGCAAGTAATAACGGCAATCAAACGGCCTATAATGTAGCAACCTACTTCCTTGATGATCCGCGACTTGGGCTTACCGCTTTGGATAATTTTCTTACCGTTTCAGGGGCGACATTGCAAACTACAAGTGCAGGGGTTCAGTGGGTGATTCCGCAATTGGCAGCCGGAGCAATGCAAGAAATTGAATTAACTTACGAAATTTTTGAACCATCTGTAACCGCAGATTACAGCTTAGAAGCCAATATCTCAAGCGGACACAACACCAACACAAATACATCCAACGATTCAGATTCTTTCACTTTCGTGAAAATGGGTGGACCAGCTGGCGGCGACTTGGTACTCATTGCCACAGGCGACCCAACTATCCCAGCATGGTCAAACGGAATTGCCTATTTTGAAATCACCAATCAGAGCGGAGAGACTTTCGAAAACGTTCAAGTGACTTTTGATTTTGATTCAAACATTAGATTGGTTGGTGGAAATGAATACACCAGTTCCGCAGGAACAACTTTATCAAATTCATGGACAAGTAATCCAGTTTGGAATGTCGGAACAATTGGCGCTGGAGGAGTGCGGCATGTCGCTCTGAATGTCTATTCCATCACCAACGGACCAATGGAAATCTATGCTCAAATCTCAGAAGCAACGGGCAATGATGTGACGAGTACACCTGGTAATGGGACGCCACCAATTGTCAATGAAGATGATGAAGTGTTGTGGCAAATCAACGGTGGAACACCTCCAAGCGGGCAAGCAGATTTGACACTTTCTAACCTAAATCTAAATTCGACTTCCGTCGAACCGGGTGAGGTATTGAACTTCAATTTCGATGTCGCCAACATCGGTAACGAAGCCGTTCCAGACAACTTTACAATAAAATCCTACATCTCCACAGACAATAGCCTTTCGGCAAATGATGTCCAAGATGGCATTATCACGACGGGTAATTTTGGGGCAGGAAGTTCTTCAACTGACGTGCTCGGAGGGGCGACGATCCCAGCCAATTTGCCGCAAGGCGATTATTATTTGATTTTGAAAGTGGACGCGGATGATGAGGTGAATGAAAGTAATGAGGGTAATAATAAGATCAGTTCAATTTTTACAATTGATAACGGAAATACGAATCCAACCTCACCTTGTAATATTCAATTTTCAGATGGAGGTCAATTCAATTGTATTCAAGAGGAGTTAGGTAATATTAAAGTAGTTTATGATTCGGCAGATTATAGAATTGCAAAAATCTATACGCCAGATTTAGACTTAATCCATGTTCAAACTTCAGTTCCTAACGAATCAAGTTTGGAATGGGTAGGTTCAACGCTGACCAAAACTAATGCTGATTTGTCCATCGAATATCAAAGAACGATTCCTCAAACTATCGTTGATCAATTAACTCTTGCCAGAAATGTAATTGAATTTGGGAATGGGTTCGTGTTTTTTGGTTGGGAAGATATAGATCTTATTGATTCAATTTCGGTAGGAGATGAATTTAGAGCTATAAAGACAGATGAAAATTTTAATATCCTTACCCAGAATACGCTTTTTGATTGGCAGGATTCCCGTACTCAAGAGATTAGTTATAGTAATATTAGAGCATTAAATAACACTAATATTTTACTCCTAAATCGCTTCAAAGCCAACTCGTTTACCAGCTATCGAATAATCTTATTAAACAGTGGTTTAGATCAAGTGGATGAAAGGTTATTGGCAAGTGGTTTAAGTAATGCTGGTGGCGGCTACAGCGAAACTTCCTGTGGGGAATTCACTTTTCTTGGCTCAGCAACTCCTCTTTGTGGCACTGGTTTTTGTGCAACAAAAACAGGGGGTGATTTTACAATTGAAGGAAATAGGATAGTCGTTGGTTTTTCTTACACTGAGTCTTTTAGTTTTAATCAATTTTCATCTGGAAATAGTTCAACTTCATCTGGCATTGAATATAAAACTGAAGATGGTGGCAAAATAGTTTCAAATAAGACAACAACTGTTGGAGGGCAATTTCCTTCTAATGATGACTATCGCACTTTTAAAAAATTCGATTCAAATGATAAATTAGAATGGGAAAAGACCTATCTGATTCCCGACGCTATTTCGATAAGAAGGATATTTGAATTGAATGGAGAAGTTTTCCTGATTAAAGGAGGATCCATTTCAATATTGGATTGTTATGACGAACCAGCGCCACCTGCTACAGGTTCAGATTTAGCACTTGCATTCGGGCCACTTAGAAATCCCAACCCATCACAATGGTCTTATTTTCCAGTCTCTTTGCAGGTAATCAATCAAGGTACTGAAACTGTAAAGGATATTACAGTGAAATTCAAACGCGCTGACGAAGTTGTTTATCAAGGGGGTAATGAATACTCCGCTTCTCAAGGAAGTTTTCAACATTGGGGTAACGAAACTTGGACAGTAGGCGAATTGGCACCAGGAGAGATGACTATTTTAACAGTCAATTACTATCGCCTTTCGGCAAACGGATTTACTGCTTTCGCAGAAGTAGAATCCATGAGTGGCACCGATATAAATTCCACTCCGGGTAACGGAACTTGCTGCACTGCCAATGAAGATGACGAAGCCATTTTACAAATTGGAAATGCTGCTCGCGGCGTCAATAATAGGGCCGCTGTCGCGGAAAATTTAGGAAACGAAATATTCGCTATTGTTGGAGCAAATCCAAATCCTACTACTGGCAGATTCAATGTAGAAGTTTATTCCAACGAAAATCAAACTTCTGAAATTACCATCGTGGACATCCTCGGCAGACCCATTTTCCGAAAGGAAATAAATCTGAATGAGGGACATAACACCATTCCAATTGAATTGGAAAATGGAGGGACAGGAATAATGGTGGTGAAGATGACGCCGTTTCATCCTTATTTGAGACAGATAAGAATTATGAAGATTAGGGATTGATTTATTGGAACCATATAGGGCATTTAAGAGCATATAAGATTTCACAGAGCGTCTTATATGACCTTATATGCCTTATATGGTTCCAAAAATTTGTGTAAACTAAACGTGAATTATGAATAAAATACCCTAAAAACACCAATTTCCTATCTATTGGAAACATAATTACTCCCTAATCTCCATTCTTTTCAGCTAACTTTGGACTGAACAAATCTCACCTTGTTAAAGTATTTACTCGACTTTTTTTAAGAATAAAAAACAAACTACCATGAAAAGATTATGCACCCTTCTGTGCCTATGCACATTTTTCTTTTTCGCTCATGCGCAATGTCCGCTCACCAATGGCGGCTTCGAAAACGGACTCTCTGGCTGGAATGTAACTGGCGATGTCCAACTTACAACTGATGCTCGCACTGGAAATTCAGCTATTGAATTTTGCAATGCGAATACGCAGATGTCTCAAGTTCTTCCTACTCAGCCTGGAAAGACATACGATTTATCCATTTGGGGTAAACGAACAACGAATCATGAATTAACGATGTATAAGTTCCGAACATTGGATGCTAATTGGCAACCACTTGAAATCAATCGAGGAACAAATTACTTCTTTAGCAATTTTGATTTCAGAAACCCTGTAGGGACTTATGACAATGTTACCGGAACTTTCACAACGCCTCCTAATGCAGCATGGGTTCAAATCATTATTTGGAGTCAAGATGCGGGATGTATCGCTATAGATGACATAGAAATGTGCGAGTCAGGAACGCCACCACCAAATGGTTGTACCAATGACACAGAAGCACCAATTATTGCTAATTGTCCGTCAGATGTTTACGTGAATACTATCAATAATTCTGCAATTGCAACTTGGACTGCTCCAACGGCTACTGACAATTGCGGTACACCTGCTTTAACCACTAATAATACACCTGGCGCAACTTACCCTGTCGGTACTACACAGGTAGTTTACACAGCGACAGATGATTCTAATAATACTTCAAATTGTTCTTTTAATCTGATTGTTACTCGATTGACTATTCCTCCAGGACTTGGCAATCTGGTACTTGAGACAACTGATGTCGATATCAATCAATGGGGTAGCGGAACAGTTGAATTTCTTTTAAGAAATACAGGAAGCGAATCTATATATGATATTGAAGTGGATTTCAATTTTAGTGATGACGTTCGATTGGTAGGTGGCGATGAATACGAAAGTTATCAAAATACACCAGTTAGAAATTCATGGACAAGCAACCCTACTTGGGAAGCAGGCGTGATTGCTAATGGAGGTGTCAAGTTTGTTCGATTCAATGTGTATTCCATTACTAATGATCCGATGTATATCTATGGTCAAGTGGCAAGTGCTACGGGTGGTGATACCAATAGTACACCCGGTAACGGAACGCCTCCAACGCCAAACGAAGATGATGAGGCAAGAGCCAATATTAACGGCGGAACACCTCCAAATGGCGACGCAGACCTCACCATTTCTAACTTAGTTTTAGATAACCTTTCGGTAAAAACAGGCGAAGTACTCAATTACAATTTCGATATTTCAAATATTGGAACTGCTAATGTGCCGCAGAACTTCAT
Source organism: uncultured Saprospiraceae bacterium (assembly GCA_937930815.1). Taxonomy (GTDB): domain Bacteria; phylum Bacteroidota; class Bacteroidia; order Chitinophagales; family Saprospiraceae; genus JAGQWW01. The sequence continues at coordinate 6,217 of CALHBQ010000374.1, forward strand.
CGTTCGCGCTTACTTATCAACCGATGGTGATATTTCAAATGATGACATACAGGATGGAATTGTACCAACAGGTAATTTTGACGCAGGACTTTTGGTTGCGGATGTGCCGGGCGCGAGTACCATCAATTTGCCGGAAGGCGATTATTATTTGATTTTGCGCGTGGACGCAGACAATCAAGTAAACGAAAGTGATGAGACGAATAATGACTTGCAAGCGAATATTCAATTTACAGTTGATAATACACCTGGTGGCAACGGTTCTGCATGTGATAAACAAATCGCGCAAGACATTAGCGGTTTCAATTGTATTGAGACCAATGCTGCAAACGGAAATATCAATGTGATTTATAACACCACCAATGGCGTGATTGAAAAGACTTTAAATCAAAATTTGGATGTAATAAGTACAGGTAACCTCCCTTCATTAGACAAACCAACTTTTGTTTTAGATGATGTGACTTTGACCAAAACAAATGCAGATGGTTCTGTTGCTTACACGCGTACAGTGCCTCAGGCGTTTGGTGATAGATTTAATTATCGTCCACAAATTATTGAGTTTATGGGAGGTTTTGTTTTCTTTGGTCAGGTCGATGATCCGATAGCAGTAAAAGGAATCCGAACGGATAATAATTTCAATATCCTTTTTGAAGAAAATGCTGCAATCGGGAGTGATCCTCTTAGAAATGCAATCCGTTCAGTCAATGCAGTCAATGGAAATAGTATTGCTTTCATTTCAGGTTCAACGGTGACATTTGGCTCATCTGCAACGGTTTACCTATGGGATGCCAGTCTCAACGAACTTGATAACCTACCACTTTTCTCAGGTGCTTGGCAAGGCGGTGCAAACATTTCAGAAAATGCTTGCAATAACAAATGGACCGTAACCGATGGAGTAGGACTGGGCTATTGTAAATCAGGTGGTTGCTATCGAGGCAGCACCAAAGATGTCGAGTTCACAAATAACGAAATTCAAGTAAATTCGAACACTGGACTGGAGCATCGAACGACACTCGGAATAGGTTATGAGAGTTACACTTGGACGGCATTGGCAAGTGATGGAGGATATATCAATGCGAGTCGAACGCAAGATTTGACTGGTTTTAACAATCCAGTTCCAGATGATGCTCAAGTTACTTTTAGCAAAACAGATAGTAATGGCAACCAGCAATGGGAGCGCAATTACTTAATCACTGATTGGCGCAAAGTAATTCGTGTATATGAGTCAGGAGGTGAAATCTATATTATAAAAAATGTGGATGGAGAGTTGCTAATCTCTGAATTGGAATGTTATGATTTGCCAACCGACTTACCTGATTTGGTAATTACGGATGTCAGTGCTCCAACTTCCGTAACTCCTGGACAGACTTTCGACTTTAGTTATTTTCTTTCGAATACAGGTACTGCGAATGCTGGGGGAAGCTCGGTGGCTACTTACTTTTCCAGAGATGATCGATTAGGGTTTGACATTCCGATAAATACAGGTGGAATATTTTCACCTATTGCAAGCGGAATTTCGCTTAGTGGAGCTACTTCAGCAATAGTTCCTAATTGGTCGCCAGGAAACTATTTTGTATTGATTGTCGCTGATGTCGATGGAGATGTAGTTGAGTCCAATGAAAATAATAATGTAACAGCGATTCCATTTGAAGTGACGGATGTTACATCAGGCGGAGTGGATTTAGAAATATCGACCAACTTAGGTAATCCATCACCTGCACAATGGTCTGTTTTCACCACAACCGTAGTGGTTACAAATACCGGAGGTGCAATGGCAACAGGTATTGAAGTAGAGTTTCGACCAACCTCATCCGCCGTTTATCAAGGTGGCAATGAAGGAACGGTTTCTCAAGGCACTTTCAAATCATGGGCAGACATCTGGGAAGTAGGCACTTTAGCACCTGGAGAGATTGCAACACTTGATGTAAATCTGTTCAGAATTGGTGGAGGTAACTTCGTGATATACACACAAGTTACAGCACAAAACGAACCTGACAATGACTCGACTCCAAACAACGGCGTGTGCTGTGGAGCAGGTGAAGATGATGAAGGCGTTATTGTCGTTTCGCCCGCTGCTAATGGCGTAAATAATCGAAATGCAATTATAGAAAACCTTGGTAATCAACCATTTGCGATAGTGAATGCGATGCCAAATCCATTCACCGACGAATTCAAATTACAAGTTTTCTCCAACGAAAATCAGGAATCTGAAATCACCGTGATGAATACAATGGGTCAAGCCATTTTCAAAAAAGAAGTAAATCTAAATGAAGGAATGAATACTATTCCAATGAATTTAGATTCAGATGCTTCTGGTATTTTGATGGTGAAGATGACGCCGTTTCATCCTTACTTGAGACAGATACGAGTGATGCGAGTGAGAGATTAATTTTTCACTTTCGTGAAATGAATTTAATAGCCGATACTTTGGAAAGTATCGGCTATTTTTTGTAATTTTGTTATCTAATTAGGAAACAAAAACAAATGCCAACTTTTTATACTATTGAGGGAATTAGGATTTTACTATATTTTAATGACCATAATCCTCCGCACTTTCATGCAATGTTTGCTGAATATGAAGTGCTAATTCATATCCATACTTTGGAAGTTTTGAGAGGAACGATGCCCAGAAATAAATTGAGGATAGTACTAAATTGGGCAGGTAAGAATCAAACAAATTTGATAGAGATTTGGAATAATTTAAGAAATGCCTGAGATGAAGAAAAAATTAAAAATACCAAGGATTTTAAAAATCAATGAAGTCAATGGTTTCAAAATATATGTTACTTTCAGTAATGGTGAATTTCGCATTATTGATTTCAATTTGCTTTTCAAATTATGGAAAACAGATGCTTCTAATATTGAATTTCAATTAACAAATAAAAGCACTTTTAGCAAAGTTGAATTAATTGACCAAACTCTTTGCTGGCCATCTCTAAAAAAGAAGTTTAAAATATCTTCAAACGAAGAATTTGAAGTGCCGTATTCAGTTGATCCTATTGTCCTTTATGAAAATAGTATTTTGGATGAAAAGAGAAATCAAATCTATCAATTTGGTGAAATGATTAAAGCAGAAAGAAAATCTCAAGGTTTGACGCAAGAAGAATTAGCTCGAAGAAGTGGCACTACCAAAAATTATATTTCCAGAATTGAAAACAATAAATCAGGTATTGAATTTAGTACTTTAATAAAAATTATTGAAATAGGTTTGGGCCGTAAATTCGAATATGGAATACGGTAAACTTGATATTAATAAAGAATAAAAATAAATTTAATCTTTAGCCGATACTTCCCAAAGTATCGGCTATTTTTATGCCTGCTTGCTTTTTGTTATATTTGACGACTATTACAAACCAAAAAATACAAAATCTATGAAAAAGACGATAACGATTATAGTCCTTTCTTTTGTTTGCTTTTCTATAATTTATTCTCAAGACAACTTTGGTGTTGTTGGTAATCTCAAATGGGAACTTATGGATGGCCCAACTGGATTTGCTACTGGATTTGCTAAATCTGGTAACCGCTTGTTCGCAAAACCACATTTTTATTCAGATGATATGGGAGAGAGTTGGCACAAGCTACCTGATTTTTTTGAAGCTAATCAAATTGTTGCTACTGATGAAACAGTACTAATCCACAATACAGATAATATTAGGTACACTATAGGAGTTGGAATTGATGAAGATCGCACTGAACAATTCTATAGTTCATTCGATAATGGAAATAATTTTCAGAAAAGTATTAAAACTCAGACAGGAACCTCCTATAGAACTAATTTCATTTTGTCCCGGATTGCTGTTAAAAATGAAAAGACATTTTGCTTCACAAATCATAATATTGGACAAGGGCTTGGCGCAACTCTTTTTCATACAATGGATGGCGGAGAAAATTGGGAATCACTACCAATTTTTATGAATCACCATTTATCCGCTGCTCAAGATACGGTTATTGCAATATGCAATATCAAATCATACAGCGATCCTTTAGAAAAAATACCAGTTAACGTATTTGGTAATAATGACTTTTCAAATCCAAGAATAGATACTTTGCCAAAAGACTTAGTTGGATGGAGCGATCAGGCACTTTATGTCAATGGATTATACCATGTGGCTAAACATGATACACTTGCAGTATATAATCCGATAAGTGAATCTTTAATTGAATACTCATTTGACTCTCTTCCCATAGGTCAATTTGAGTATATTGATGATTTGTTTTACTTTTCCAATAATAGAGGACTATTTAGTTTTCACCCGAAGGATCCCTCAATTATAGATACACTATATATTTCTCCATCACCAAGAGGTTTTATTCCTTTTGGAATATTTGATGGTATTTGGTTAGTTTATAGTGCTGGTATTCAGCGTTCATTAGATCAAGGAGCGTCTTGGGAGAGAAAATCTAAAGGTATAACAAATACTTCAGGGACAATGCAATTGATAGATGATAGGTTTTGTTTACATGGAATTTATTCTTCACCTGATGTTGACTTTTGGAGTACAGATAATCCTCCTTCTGGTACCCCCCAAGGTAATGGAGATGTGAGTGGACAAATTTTTACTTATGGTGATACTTTAGTAAAGTTTGAAGGAGGAACCAGATTGGAATCATTAGATAATGGAATTACTTGGGACTCTCTCCATTTTAATTATTTGAATTTTTCTCGTTTATATGAAAACAGAGATACTTTTGTATCCTTTTATAACAGGGCCTATAGTTCTTCAGTTGATAGAGGGAAAACATGGACAACGCATCCTCATTATATTCGAGATTTTTGGTGGATCGTAAATCATCAGGAGTATTTAGATATTCATGGGATGTACGATGGATTACTTATCCAACATTCTGGAGGAGCTGTTTTTATGAGTGGAGATTATGGGGCAACTTGGAGTGTGATTGGCGTCCCATTTGGAAGAACAATTGGTTACATAGGAACTATCAATACTCATTATTTATCTGGCGCTAAACGATATTTTTACAAAGACAACTACCTCTACGCCTTTCAAGATGGCTACGGATTGTGGCGAACACCTTTTGATGAATTAGAAAGAGCATTGAGAGGAATAGTTGATGGCAGCGACCTCGAACTCACCATGACCACTAATGACACAGAACCTGAAAATTGGACAAATTTCTCCGTCGACGTAACCATAGAAAACACAGGAACCCTTCCCAACGATAACATCATCGTTCATGTCCCAGAACCAGACGAAGTGGTTTATCAAGGAAGAAATGAATATCAAACCACCAAAGGACATTTTGAATTTTGGCAAATACAAGAGTGGGAAGTGGGAAGCCTTGAACCGGGTGAATCTGCTACGCTGACTTTAAATTATTTTAGAAAAAGTGAAAAACCATTTAATTGTTTTGCGCAGGTGATTGAGGCAAGTGAACCTGATTTAGATTCAGAACCTGACAATGGTTCCTGCTGTAATATTACTGAAGATGATGAAGCGATTTTAGAAATTGGAGAAGCTCCTCAAATTATTTGGCGTCGAGGTTCTATCTCACAAAACACTGATAGTCAGTTATTTGAAAGAGTCGATTTGACTACTCCCCATGAGCAGCAGATAACTGTCATCGCCTACCCAAACCCATTCAACTCGGAACTGAATTTCAAATTTCAATCAGCGCAACAAGGTGTTGGACAAATTCAAATATTTGATGTTCTGGGAAGATTGGTTTTAGAAAAATCGATTCAATTGATAAACGGAGAAAATCTAAAAACGATAAATACTGATAAATTGCCAACTGGTATTTTAACGGCAAAGATTTCAAATTCAGAAAATGAATTTCAACGAATTCAAATCTTGAAAAATAGA